>JAZNLR010000001.1:0-32182 GCA_045579195.1 Clostridia bacterium
GAGCTTCTTCTGCAGGAGCTTCAACTCCTTCAGCCCCTCTTCCCTTATTGACGATCAGGTTGGTGATGATGCCAAGGATCAAAGCAACAGCCGTGGAGGTCAACGTGACAGCGCCAAACGTCAATTTCAATCCACCGATACCGGCGATGAGGATGACGGAAACAACGAACAGGTTGCTGTTTGCACCGAGGTCAACCTTCTGGATCATCTTCAAACCGGAAACAGCGATGAATCCGTAAAGAGCAACGCAAACGCCACCCATGACGCAGGAAGGAATGGTTGCAAGGAAGGTTACGAACGGAGCAAAGAAGGAAATCACGATTGCAATGATTGCGGTCGTGAAGATGGTTACAACAGAAGCGTTCTTCGTGATTGCAACGCAACCAACGGACTCACCGTAAGTCGTGTTCGGGCATCCGCCGAAGAATGCGCCAACCATCGATCCGATACCGTCGCCGAGGAGGGTCTTATCCAAACCGGGCTCTTCGAGGAGGTCATGGTTGATGATGGTGGAAAGGTTCTTGTGGTCAGCAATGTGCTCTGCGAAAACAACGAATGCAACGGGGACGTAAGCAACGGCGATGGTTGCAAGGTAAGCTCCGAAAGATCCAATGTCGCCGAAGGTCATCTCGCCCTTGAAGATCTCAACAAACGTGAATTCCGGCAACCACTTCATATTTGCAAACTTCGCAAAATCGATTACCATCAAGGAAGGAATGTCAGCAACCGTTCCGATGAGCGTGAAGATCGCTGCAACAACGTATCCAGCCAAGATTCCGATGATGAACGGGATGAGCTTCGTCATCTTCTTTCCGTAAACGGAAGCGATGATGACGGTGAACAAGGTCACAAGACCGCAGATCAACGCAACGTACGGCGAAGCAACCGGAGCTGCAGTTGCGTCGAGAACGCTTCCCTTCAAGAGGTCACCTGCTGCGTTTCCGGCAAGCGAAAGACCGATGATTGCAACCGTAGGTCCGATAACGACCGCAGGCATCAACTTCGAGATCCACTTAACGCCGGCAAATTTAACAACGAGGGAAATGATCACGTAAACAAGGCCCGCAAGAACTGCACCGATGAGCAATCCCATATATCCAGCGGCGGCGGAAACGCCACCACCGAATGCAACGAACATCGAGTTCAAGAATGCGAACGAAGATCCCAAGAAAACAGGGCTTCTGAACTTCGTGAACAGCAAGTAAACGAGCGTTCCTACGCCTGCGCCGAACAGCGCTGCGGACTGAGACATTTCAACGCCGGTTACGCTCTTCACAACGGTCGGAACCGCGATGGTTGCAGCAAGGATTGCAAGCAACTGCTGGAACGCAAAGACAAGCGTTTTGCCAAACGGCGGTCTGTCTTTCACTTTGTAAATCAATTCCATTTTTTTATCTCCTTAGTTTTTTATTGGATTCATCTTTGGTGGACTGAAACCTTGGCATAAAAAAAGCCTTGCCTCTTGGCAAGACGATAAGAATCAAACGCTTTGGGAGCATCACGATCGCAGAACCTTGCCAGCATCACAGTACGGGCCTTAAAACTTCCAGTCGCATAACAGTATATCACACCTCTTTTCCGATGTCAAGAAAACATATCGTCTTTCAAAAGATCGAAAAACTTTTTTCTGCGAAAAGTAAAGACACCCAACTTTGAAGGGTGTCTTTTCGTCAATTCTTAGGAATGGGAAGAAGCATTCTCGTTCTTTGTTTATATTCTGCAAAGCCCTCTTTTTTCGACTGTTTTCCATCCGCAAGCGGAATACTCACAAAGAGGAACAACAGCGTGTTTGCGATCGCACCCAAGATAAGCTCCAACGAAAAACCAAGAACAGAAACGGAAAGCGCTGCAACACTCCACCAAAAGAGAATTTCCGCGAGATAATTCGGGTGTCTTGAGTGCTTCCAAGGGCCTACCGAAATGAACGTCGTGGTACGGTTTTTTCTGTAGCGGTGCATACAGACATCAGACACGCCTTGCAACAAGACGGAAGCAAGTGCAACAACAAAGGAGATCACAGAAAGCACGTTCCCCTCTTTTGCCGCAAGCAACACGAACACCGCAGGCAAAACGCAACCGTAAACGACGAGAGTCGGAACAAGATGAATGCCGAGGAAGTTGACAACGGGGTAAAACACTCCTGTCTTTTCTTTCAGCATCGTGTAACGCCAGTCCTGATGCGTCATCCCGTGGAAGGTATATGCCCAGTTTGCGGTCAGGCGAACGCCCCAGATGCAGATGGCAATGAGAACGAGCCAAGAAGCACCCGTCATCTTTACGCCAAGCGAAAACGCCAGGATGATAATGATGGGTTGAACGCTCCAATAGGGGTCGTAAACAGAAGCGTTTTTGAAAAGCACGCTAAAGAAAAACGCAACTGCCGTCGCAACGACGTCGGCGATCAAAAGGCGCCAAAAGACCTCACCGGGGACAGCTTGATAAACTGCAACTCCGGCAACGGTGCAAAGAACATATACAACTGCAATGAGCACGAAGCTCCAAAAACGGCTGTTTTTCATTTTTCCCCTCGTTATGCCGCTTCCTCTTGCTCACGCAAAGGAACATCAACCTTTGGGAACTTGCGACGAACGATTAAAATCGAAATTAAATGGACAACGAATGTTACGCCCCAGGACAGTGGGTAAGAAACAAACAGCATCCGGATCGTGTGGTATGCGGGGATCTGGAAAACTGTGAAGATCCAAAGAAGACGCAAACCGCACACACCAATGAGGGCAACGAGCATGGGAAGAACGGACTTTCCAAGACCTCGGAGAATGCTGCACGCGCAGTCCATCAAACCGCAGATGAAGTACGTTCCGCAAACAAGTTGCATTCTCATCAACCCAGGCTCTAAGATTTCAGGGCGCGGGTCGTAAAGGCGGATCAGTTCCTTCCCGAAAAGATAAGTGACATTTCCAAGCACAAACCCAACCACGGCAACGCAAGCGAACGACGTTAAGATAATGCGATTGATTCGGCTGAACTTTTGCGCACCGATGTTCTGGCTTACAAACGAAAGCACGGAAACGGAGAAGGAGTTCATTGCGACGTAAACAAAGCCTTCAATGCTTGCAGATGCGGCACTTCCCGACATTACAATCGGGCCAAACGAGTTAATGGAAGACTGGATGACAACGTTGGAAAGAGAAAAGACCACGCCCTGCAATCCGGCAGGAATTCCAATGCGCATAATGCGAAGCAAAATCCTTCCGTGAAGACGGACTTTCTTCCATTCGAGCTTGTAATCATCCGTTTCCTTCATCAGACAGCGAATCACGAGAACCGCAGAGACGCATTGCGAAATCACGGTCGCAAGCGCAACTCCGGCGACGTCCATATGAAAGAAAATGACGAAAATGAGGTTCAAAACGACGTTGATCACGCCTGCAATCGTCAGAAAGTAAAGCGGACGCTTCGTATCCCCCTTGGCGCGCAAGATCGAGCTTCCAAAGTTATAGAGCATCATCGCGATCATTCCGCAGAAATAGATACGAAGATAGAGCGCGGACAACGGAAGAACTTCCTCGGGCGCTTTCATCAGAACAAGGATATCCTCTGCAAAAACAAACCCTGCAACCGTCAAGATCGCACCGCTTGCAATTGCTGTAAAAATCGAAGTGTGAATCGCTTTTGAGAGGTTCTCACCTTCCTTTGCACCCGTGAAGAGCGCGCAAAGAACGTTTGCACCCGTGGAAAGCCCCACGAAAAGATTGACCATCAGCCCAACGAGCGCACCCGTCGATCCAACGGCAGCAACCGAATTATCGCTTCCGAAATTGCCCACGACAACGATGTCTGCGGCGTTAAAGAGCAATTGTAAAATGCCGGAAAGAATCAATGGGAGTGCAACGCGCGAAAGCTTAGGAAGAATTGCGCCTTCCGTCATATCCACATTGTTTCGGATTCTTTGCATAGTTTCACCTCAAAAAAAGAACGTCCTTGTTGTCGGGAAAAATATAGCATATTTCATACGAATAATCAACAGTTTTCGACAACAAATCAAGAACTTTTTCTCGGCATATTTGCAAAAAAAAGCACGGAATGCATTCCGTGCTTTCATTGCATATTTGATTCTCAACCAAGATCTCGTTCCTTTCTGAACTCTGCAATCTTTTCTTTGCTCAGCTCGTACGTTCTTGCTCCCTTGTGGATGCACTTAAACGCCGCAACCGCGCTTGCAAACTCACAGCATTCCCTCACGCTCTTTCCTTCGCAGAACGCAACCAAAAACGCCCCGTGAAACGTGTCCCCGGCGCCGTTCGTGTCAACGGCGTTCACAGGAATGCTGGCATAATGCACAGCCGCCTTCTCCTGCCAGAAGAATCCCCCGTCACTTCCGTCCGTGACCACAAGGACCTCGGGCGCATACGCCGCATCAAGCGCCGCCATTGCCTCGGGGATAGACTTCTTTTTCGTGATTCCGAGCGCAAACTCCGCAGAGGGAATCAGAAGGTCGACGTACGGCAACAGCCTTTCAATGCCGCTGTAAAGTCCGCCTGCATCCAAGCTTACCTTCACTCCGTTTGCCTTTGCGTACTTCGCGGCAACGATGGCGCTCTCAAGATAGTTTCCATCCAGATGGAGAACGGCTGCCCCGTCAATTGCGGAGAGGTTGACGTTTTTCGGATCATCGGGAACGCTTCCCCGATCGAACACGCACGTTCTTGTCGCACGATCTTCCGCAAGAACGATGTAAGACGTAAACGAAGTTTTTCCGTCAAGAACGGTCACATTCCCCACGCCCACGCCGTACTTCTCGAAATCCGCCAAGAGGTACGCACCTGCACTGTCTTTCCCAAAACCGCCGATCACCTCTGCTTTCAGCCCGAGCTTACTCATCACAACGAGAGCGTTTCCCACAGGACCGCCGCCCGACAGGAAAATGCCGGATGCTTTTTGTTTCGTGTCTTCCGCAGGGTACTTCTCGCAATTGATCAGCGTGTCTAACACGCACGCACCCAATCCAACTGCTTTTTTCATATTCTTCCGTCCGCTCCGACAACCTGAATCTTTGCCTCTGCAAACGCTTGAACTCTTGCAATGGGTTCGGTCATAAACAGATCGATCGCAACGATACTTGTATCCCGCTCACGGCACGCGTCAAGGAAGAAATAGCACAAGTCCGTGCTGAAGTTCATCTTGCGGACGCCTGCCTTGATTGCCGCCTGAATCTGCTCGTCGGGAACGCCGCTTCCACCGTGCAGAACGAGCGGAATGTTTGTTTCCTTTTTGATTGCAGCAACGCGTTCAATGTCAAGAACGGGTGCTTTCTTATATCTTCCGTGTGCCGTTCCCACCATGACGGCAAGCGCGCACACACCCGTCTCCTCGACGTACTTTTTTGCCTCTTCGGGGTGTGTATACTCCGTGATGACGTTCTCATCCCCGTCCGCCGCTCTTCCAATGTGTCCAAGCTCGCCTTCCACGCCAACTCCGACGTAAGAACAGAGTTTGACCGCATTCTTCGTCTTTTCAATGTTTCCGGAAAGATCTTCCATGGACGCGTCGATCATAACTCCTGTCATTCCGAGGCGGAGCGAACGAACGACCTCACATTCCCCCGTTCCGTGGTCAAGATGGAAGCAAACGGGCACGCTCGCACGATTCGCCAGATCAAGAATGACAGGGGCGACGTCCTCTGCGACCTTACTCGTCACGAGGCGGCTGTAAAACTGCAAGATGACGGGAGCACGAAGCTTCTCCGCCGCGTTGATCACGCCTCTTGCCGTTTCGATGTTATAGACGTTAAAGGCAGGGATGCAATATTCCCCCTCGTCCGCCAGCTTTAAAATTTCTTTCAATCCAACTAACATATTTTTTCCTCTTATGCTTTTGCGCTGTCAAATTCAACTTCGTCAACAAACTTCGTGAATTCTTTTAAGTATGCAGTGTAATCCCCCGGGACTTCGGTCATATGGTGGATGTACGGACCCTCCACGAGCTTTCTTTCAAGCGCGGGAAGATCGTCAAACTGCGCCCATAGATACGTTCCAAAGGTCTTCGGACCGTCGCACGTGTGGAACTTCTCTCCAAACAGGAAGTACTTTCCGCCTTCCGCCTGGAAGCGCGCAATTGTGTACTCCCCGTCTTCCAATCGGAAGGACGGCTTGGTGTTGTAAAGATAGGGTTTTTCCCCTTTCGCCTTATACTTCAAAGGGAACGGACCGCAATGCCACAGAAGCTCTGCGTTGTCGTTCTCGGGATGACGGCAAGTGAATTCACCCTGGATGGGCTTTTCCTTTCCACGAGTTGCAGAGAGCAAAAGAACGTTTGTGATGGTCATGTGGATATCCCACTCACAGGTGACATAAACATCCTTATCCGCAAGCAGACACATCGCAAGGCAGGGATTTGCGCCCCAACCGAGCGTGATTCCCGTCCAGCATTCGCTGCTGATAATGTTGCAATCATTCACCTTTGCGAGATTCTCATAATAGTGCACGATGCAGAGCATCTTTTTTAAGTACTCATCGTCGAGCGTTCCACAGTCGAACGTCTTCTTGAGATCCACGAGCTCCTTATTCAGCTCATCTTGCTTGGTTTCGTAAATTGCGGTGAGGTCCTGAACAGCTTCCGCAAGGTTGAACGCAACGATGTCAATGCCAAACTTTTCAGCAAGCTCCAACTCGTTATACATGATGGATTTAAACGGTTTCACGCGCGTTCCGACCTGCAAGATCTTCATGTTCTTGAAGTTCTTGACCATGCACGCAACACCGAAAAACTGCTTGATTCCGCGGTCAAATTCGGGTGCATCCACATCACAGTTTTCGATATACGAGAACTTCACGTTGTTGCGCTTCAACTGCTTGCTCATTGCAAACAAACCGCACTGTGTGTCCGTATAGCGAATGTTGTTGGTGAAGTTGCGATCGCGCGGCCCCCACAGGAGAGTGGGAACGTGCAACTGCTTTGCAACGAGTCCTGCGCAGTTTTCCTGGCCAAAGTTGCAATTGATGATAAAGAGTGCATCGATCTTCTGCTCTTTGAAAAACTCCGCAACCTTGTCACAATCACTGTCGAGGTAAAGAAGGCCTTCCTCGTTCAACCAGTCTATGTCTACAAACTCCGTCTGCTCATCCGTGTAATGTTCACGGATATACTTCAAGCTTGCTTTCTTGTTCTCCACAGCGTAATCACTTTGGAAGATTCCAATACGCTTTGGGGGTTCTTTGATATATCTTCTGATGGGAAGAAGTCCGATTTTTAACTTATAGTTCAACATTTTGCACCTCCGTTATGATGCCGTAATCGGCGTAATCAAAAATTCTTGCATCCTTGTCTTTGTTGATGGCAATGACCGTTCCTGCTCCTGCGATAGAGCAGGTGTGCTGAACGGCGCCCGAAATTCCAAACGCGACGTACACTTTCGGAGAAACGGTCTTTCCCGTCAAGCCGACCTGCGTTTCATAGGGCAATTTCCCGCTGTCCGCAACGATGCGCGAGCAGCAGAGTTCCGCACCGTGCTTCTCGGCGAAGTCCTCTATCTTTGCAATATCGGCAACTCCGCCTTTTCCCACCGCAAAAATGAGATCTGCGCCGTCTTTTTTGACCGTCCGTACCGTGGCAAACGCCATCTCGCTTTCACAGATGATGTCCGCCGTGACGTTTCCGCCAAGCGCCGGGCGCGTCATCACAAATTTTCCGTTTTCAACGCGGAAGGAAATGCAGTCTGCACACAGACCCGCACCCGTCAAGACCGCCACTTTGGAGGCAAGGATCTTAAGGTCCTCCCGATCTTGCCAAAGCATGGTCCGAACGCCCATTTCTTTTAACTCTTCCGCGATTTGTCTTGCTGTTTTCCCGTCCGTTTCATAAGGAACGGCCTTATTTGCAATTTTCTTTGCAATGCTTTCAACGTCTCCCGCGAAGTACACCGTTTCCAGCTTTGTTTCTGCTTCACGGTCGTTGACAACGCGCTGTTTTTGCAATCCCTCTTCAATAAGCTTTCCAAGCATATCCACGTCGACGAATTGACAGGTTCTTCGCCCAACCGCGCTTTCATACGATTTGATGACACGCGTCGGGGATCCGAGAAGTCCGCATCCTTCCTTGGGCAACGAAAGAACGCTGTTATCCCAAACTTCAACTTCTCCGATCTTCGAAAACATCGACGGAAACCGAAGGGTGCGAATCTTTTCAAACGTGACAAGTTCCCCTTTCGTCGGAGTGAACTGCTCGCCTAAGCGAAGTGTCATCACCCCGTTTCTCAATCCGATCACCTTTGAGCGAATGGACATTCCCAGACGCTCTGCGAGCATCGGCGGGACTTGCGCCGTGTCACCGTCCACGCTTTGCCGACCGCAAAAAATGAGGTCGGGCGCAAGGCGCTTGACCGCCTCGCTTAAAATAAAACTCGTTGCCTGCGTGTCGCTTCCGGCATAGAGAGGATCGCTGACCATCACGCACTTTACGCCGAGCCTGGTCAAAGCGCGAAAAGGCTCCAGCGCGGAAGGCGGTGCCATCGTCAGCGCAATGACTTCCTTTGCCCCTGTTTCCAAAGCGCATTCCAATGCCGCACCGTCAAAAGGATTCAGCTCCCCTTTATAAAATTTTAAAAGAACTGCAATCCTTTTATCTCTCATCGGCAAGCTCCGTCAAAAAGCGGCTGATCTTTTGATACTTCGAAAAGATCTTTTCATATTTCTTTGTATTTTCCTCAATCGGGGTGGTGATTCCAACGATCTTTTGGCAAACAGCGATCGCCTCGTCAAAGTCGCGGAAGAATCCTGCGGCAATCCCTGCACACATTGCAGAGCCAAACGAAGAATCGTTGTTCTCTGTCTGAACGAGAGTCAACGAGAGCGCATCCGAAACAATTTGCCGCCAGACCTCACTCTTTGCGCCGCCTCCGATAATATACGCCTGCGTTCCGATCTGAACGCCCTTTTTCTCTAAGTACTTCTTGCAATCAAGGAGGCTGAGCGCAACCCCTTCCATCACGGCGCGCGCAAAATGCGCTTTCGTGTGTTCTGCGGAAATGCCGAAGAAACTTCCTCGAAGCATCGGATTTGCGTGCGGTGTGAGTTCGCCCGTTAAGTACGGATGGAAAATCAGTCCGTCCGAGCCAACGGGAAGGTTTTTTGCAAGCTCGCTGAACTCCTCAAACGAGCCTCCAAACGTATCGCGGAACCAACGCAAGGATGCCGCGCACGATTTGGTCGCACTTCCCGGATAGAACAGCCCTTCTTTCAAGTGCGAATAGTTGATGATGTTTTTGTCCGCATAGTATCGGTCGGAAACAACGCAAATTCTGCCTGCAGTTGCAAGTTTTAAGGTCATATCTGCCTTTTTCACGCCGCCCGCAGCAAAGACTTCCATTGCCGTGTCGCTTGCGCCGCAGATGACGCGCGTCTTGGTGGAAAGCCCCGTCTTTTTTGCCGCATCCTCAGAAACCGTTCCGACAAAGGAAAGCGGCTCGACCACCGAAGGGAGGTTCTCAACCTTCATCCCGATGAGGGAAAGCAAGTGTTCATCCCATTTTCGCTCGTCGAAATGAAAGAGCATACTGCCCTGTGCTTCAATGTGGTCAGTGACGAAATCGCCCGTGAAAAGACCACGAACAAAATCCTTTGCGAACGTGATCTTCTTCACCTTTCCGTAAACTTCGGGGAAGTTTCTCTTGATGAAGAGAATTTCAGGCAAACTCCAAATGGTGTCCACGTTATGCTTGCACTTTTCAAAGAGCTCCTCTCCGAACTTTTCGGAAAGCTCCTCTTTTTCACGGATGCTTCGCGTGTCCGTCCAGTAAACGGCGTTGCAGACGGGAGCACCCTCTTCATCCATCAAAACGGCGGTGTGCGTTGCCGCGTCAAAGCAAAGGCACGCAACGTCCTCTGCGTTGACCCCGTTTAGCACTTCACGGATGTTCTTGACAGCGGCGTCAAACCAATCCATCGGATTTTGTTCTGCCTTGCCGCCCTCGCCGTAAAACGTGGGATATTCGGTCGTCGCCGTTGCAACGACTTTTCCTTGACGATCAAGCAGCGTCGCCTTGCTTGCTCCGCCGCCGAAATCTACACCTAAAACGTACATCTCTGTTCCTCGCGTCTGCTTTCTCAATCCTCACTTTAGAGGTTGACCCACTTATGCTCCTCTTCTCCCGTGCAGAAAATGCCACGGTTTTTGCCCGCCATGATCCACAAACAGTAATTCTTATAACCGGGAGCAACGGTGAACGGATGATATCCCTTCGGAACTTCCACAAGATCACCGGTCTTCACCTTGTAGACCTCGTTGATGTCCCCTTCCTTTGAATAGACCGCCTGGAAGCCAAAGCCCTGCGGCTTGTCAAACTCAAAGTAATAGATCTCATCCAAGAAGCCTTCCGTGGGCATATTGTCCACGTCGTGCTTGTGCGGAGGATAACTTGCCCAGTTTCCGTCCTCTACCCAGAACTCGCCGATATAAAGAAGGTTTGCATCCACGGTTTCGGGAAGGTTAAATGCCGCCTTGCGCGCAAACGCTCCCTTGCCGAGATCCTTCGTCTTGATTTCCGAAACGGGAACGTATGCCGGGACAAACGCCTTATCCGCAGGCGCTTTGCAAACGGCAATTTTGACGTCTCCGCCCTTGCCCGTCACGGTGAACGGCGTGTCTTTTCCAACGTACACCGCCTCCGCAGGCCCGTCAAAGACGTTTTCTCTCTTTCCGACCGTTTCGAAAGCAAAGCCTTCCCCCGCAACCGAGCACTTTCCGTAAAGAACAATCAACGCAAACTCCTTGTTCTTCTCATCGACGGTATAGCTCTGGCCGTCCGCAAGCTTCAAAAAGTCCAGCTCGGCATATGCAAGCGGAGAGTTGCGGTCGGTGGTCACTCTTTCGTATCCATACTTTTCAACATAAGATTTTTTCAGATTCATATTATAAATTCTCCAAAATCATTTCTTCCACGGAGATCACGCGGTACCCCTCCGGACAGGTTGCCTTCAGCGCAACGTACTCCGCGGGATTTTCGGTGACCACCGTTTTACAATCCATATTCTTAGCGTTCAGCCATCTGTCCTTCGCAACCTGCGTCATCACGTCGGGCATATATTCCGCCATGATCAACTGTCCCGCAAGATTTGCTTCCTTGCCGATGAGGAGCATATCTTTCACAACGCCCACCTTTTCAATGAGCTTTCTTCCCGTCTCGCTGTCATCAAGTTCTCTTGCGTATGCAAAGTTATCCTGCAAGGAGTACGCCACGTCAGACTTCTTTACATTTATTTTACCGCGTTCAATCAAAGAAAGCAAGTATTCATTGAAACTTATCACGTTTGCTGTGATCTCAATGCCCCATTCCTTATATTCGTGGAGCATCAGCTTCAGGTCAACGGGGTCGTAAACGATGACCGTCTCATATGCATTGAGTCTTTCAGCACAATTTTTTGCAACCGTTTGCGTTTCCTGCGTCTTGCCCGTCAAGAACCAAAGGGCCGCGCCGCTGTCCTGCTCCTTCGTGAGACTGACCTTTTCGCCTGCTTTTTCAAGGAGCGCAACTGCGTTCTTCACGCTTTCGGGAGAGTGATAAAGTGCGTCCTGACCGACGAAGAGCAATGTTTTGCTTTCGGTGTTATAGAGTGCGTCAAGACACTTGCAAGCTTCTTTTCCGTAAACATTGCCCGTCGCCTGATATTTTTCAAGGAGCGCCATAATGTAATCCGGGGTCTCGCCGTTCAAGATGATCTCCGTCTTGACCTCTTGGATGAACACCTTGGGATCCCATCCGGTCACGCAGTTATTTGTGCAAGCGCCACAAAGGGTGCATTCATAGATGTTGTCGGCAATCTCCTTCAACTCAGTTGCGCCGCGAACAACGAGAGAAACGCCAAGCGAACGCGCGCGTGCCGTATTTCTCTCCTGCCCCGTTGCGTTTCCAATCGGGCAAATGTGTCTGCACATCCAGCAGAATCTGCAACTGTCCGCAATCTGTTTTGCTTTTTCGGTAATATTCATCTTCTTGCCCTCCTCTTATAAGCCAAGCTTGAACGGATTCATAATGCCGTTGGGGTCAAGGGACTTCTTGATTCCCTCGAACACCTGCATTGCCGGGCCGTACTGTTCCTTCATCAATCTTCCGAGCTTGATTCCGACGCCGTGGTGATCGTTGACCACACCGCCGTTTGCGATCGCTGTTCTCACGCCGAGGTTCCACATTGCGTTGTGGAGGCGCATTGCTTCCACGGGATCTTTCGGGACGTCCTTCTCGTCGATGATGAAACGATCGTAAATCATGCAACCCCATTCATACCAATGGGAGAAGTGCGCAATGAACTTCGCCTGCGGGAAGTTGGTTTCGACGGCATTCTTCATCGCCCAATAGATCTTTTCAATCTTGTCGTAAGGCGCGATGGTGTCCATTGTTCCGAACATCTGCGGAAGATCCATCATGTGGCCGGGATAGAAGAATGTGATCTTTTCTTTCCACCACTTCTCGCCATATTCGCTTGCCAGGTCCTCTGCGCCGTACTTTGCGAAGGTGTCAAGCAAGATCTTCTCTTCGACGTCAACGATCTCTTTGACGCCCTCATATGCGATGTTCATAAAAGCACCGGGCTTTGCAACATCGACGATCTTCTTGATCAAGCTTGTTGTTTCCGCCTCGTCGTAAAGACGCATAACAGAGGGCTTGAACTTCTGCAAGATCTCCTTGCTTGCCTTGAACGCGGAGGACATATCCTTAAAGAGGAAGCCTCTGAAACGTCTCACTTCGGGCTGTTCGTAAATGCGGATCTGCGCCTTCGTGATGATGCCAAGCGTTCCTTCCGAACCGATAAAGATCTGGTTCAGATCAGGACCTGCCGCGTGCTTGGGAGCGCTGCTCGTGTTGATGATATCACCGTTCGGAAGAACGACTTCCATCTGAAGCACCATATCGTCAATCTTGCCATACTTCGTGGAAACGACGCCGATTCCGCGATGCGCCAGGAATCCGCCTACCGTCGAGCACGTCAAAGAGGAAGGATAGTGCATGGTTGCAAATCCCTTTTCATTTGCCGCCCACTCAATGTGCTTATAGATCGCGCCCGCACCGCACTCGATGTACATACTGTCGGTGTTGACCTCGTAAATCTCGTTCATTCTCTTGGTGTCGAGCAAGATTCCGCCGCAAACGGGAATTGCACCGCCCTGCGTTCCGCCGCCGCCACCCCACGTCGTCACGGGGAGCTTGTAATAGTTGGCAATCTTCATCACCTTGGAAGTTTCCTGTGCGTTCTTCGGAGAGACGATGTAATCCGCTTCAGGCATTCTTCTTCCGCGATCCGCCCACATTCTGGACAGCCAGAAGTAATCCACGCTGTGCGTCACCTTGTCGATCTCGCGAACAGAGCAGTTTTCTCTGCCCACCGCATCTTCAAGTTCGGTCAAAATTTGTGTAAATAAAAAGTCGTTCATCAGATACTCCTTTTTGAAAATAATTTTTATTTTAGATTTCTTTTATTTTCTAAATTCTATCATAAACGAAAATAATTTTCAACTATTTGACCTATATTTTGAAATATTTTTCATTTTTCTTTCATTTGACATTTCTTTTTTGATGCGGTATACTGCTAATATGAAAATCATTTTCATAAATCAGGCAAAACAGGTGAAAATATGGGAAAGACAGCCTTGAACGTCAAAATACATTATGACTCCTTCAGCAAAGCGGAAAAGAAAATTGCGGACTTTTTGATGCAAAATCCGAACGACATTCTCCCTCTGTTCATCACAGAGCTTGCGGAACAGTGCGGAACGAGCGAGGCAACCATCGTTCGCTTTGCAAAGCGCTTGGGCTTTGACGGATATCAACAGCTGAAGATCGCCATCGCGCAAGAAACGGATTCACGCCCCATCAATGAAAACATCACCGAAGACGACAACGCAGGAAGCATCTTCCAAAAGGTCTGTGACGACATTTACTGCTCGCTGGAAAAGACAAAGAAAGCAATTGACGTTGACAGCCTGGAAACCTGCTGCAACGCCATTCTCGCATCGGACAATATCCTCGTTTGCGGCCTTGGCAACTCCGCTTCCATCGCCTTAGATGCCTCTCACAAGATGTTCCGCCTCGGCCTCAATGCACACGCGTATACTGACAACCATATGCAGGCCATTGCTGCCGCGCACACCAATGAAAAGAGTGTTGTGATCGGCATTTCTCATTCCGGAGAGTCAAAGGACATCATCCAAGCAATGCAGATCGCAAAGCAAAACGGCGCAACCACCGTCGCCATCACCAACTTTGGGAAGTCCCCTATCGATAAGATCGGCGACATCATCTTGCACACCGTTTCCGATGAAACCAATTACCGCATCCTGGGCTTAAGCTCAAGAATCGCCCAGCTTGCTCTCATCGACACGATCTATTCCTACCTCGTTTGCCACATCGAAAACGCAACCGAACAGATCGCCCAAACCGAACTTGCCCTAAAGCCCAAAAAGATTTAACCAAACAAAAACACCCCACAAGGACCTGCTTCCCTGTGGGGTGTGTTTTTATCCCAAAACAAAGACAACCCAAGCAAAACGATTTGTGTTTCACTTGGGTTGTTTTGGTGTACCTGACTGGAGTCGAACCAGCGGCCTTCAGAGTCGGAGTCTGACGCTCTATCCAACTGAGCTACAAGTACGTTTTTGCCGTTCACCAAAAAGGCTTGGTCAACAGCGGTATTATAACATATTCAATCCCCGTTTGCAACGCTTTTTAAGAGCGCTTGCGGCGGAGAATGTCAAATTTAGAAAGCGGAAACTCGCACGCAACCTTCAGCGTTTGGCAGACGAGCTTTGCATCTTCAACAGGATTCCCCTCTTCATCCCACATCGAAGTGACGGTGAACGTCTTGTTGAACGAATCGCTTGGTGAGAGGATTTCAAGTTCTTCTCCAACGCGGAAGCGGTTTCGCATCACGACGGTTGCAACGCCGTTCTCCCAGGCCTCTACCGTTGCGATAAAGTCGTGCGACTGTTGCGGCGCAGCGCTGTCGTGGTTCTGCGTGCGGTCGTTGGGCCCCAGGTAGTACGCAGTGGTATAGTTTCTGTGCCCTGCCTTGTCGAGGTCGACTGCGAGCGCTTTGTCAAACGGCTTACCTGCATCGAGGTCGTCCATCGCCCTGCGATATGCATTGACGACGGTCGCCACGTAGTACTCAGATTTCATTCTTCCCTCGATCTTCAACGACGCGACCCCTGCCTTTTGGAAGCGGTCAAGATGCTCGATCATGTTGAGATCGCGACTGTTTAAGACGTACGTTCCGCGTGCATCTTCCTCAATGGGGAAGAACTCCCCGTCGCGATTCTTTTCGGTCAATGCGTACTCCCAGCGACAAGCCTGAACGCACTCTCCTCTGTTTGCATCGCGGCCGTTGAAGTAATTGGAAAGAAGGCATCTTCCGCTCATTGAAATACACATTGCGCCGTGAACGAAGGTTTCAATCTCGACCTCATCGGGAAGTGCGTTGCGGATCTCTTCAATCTCTGCAAAGCCAAGTTCCCGCGCAAGAACGATACGCGAAGCACCCAATTCCGCCCAGGCAAGCGCAGCTTCCCTGTTCAAGGTGTTTGCCTGCGTGCTGACGTGAAGCGGAAGTTTGAGGTTTAAGCGTTTCCAGACGCGCGCAACGCCGAAGTCGGAAACCAAAACTCCGTCCGCACCGATACTATCTAAAAAGCGGAGATAACTCTCAATCTGTGCAAAATCCGCATTCTTGGGGAAGATATTGAGCGTGACGTAAATCTTTTTGCCGCGTGCGTGAACGTACTTCACCGCCTCTTCAAGCTCTGCATCGTTGAAGTTGTCCGCAAAGGCACGCAACGAAAAATTCTGTCCGCCGACATATACCGCGTCCGCACCGAAATTCAGCGCGACCTTGAGTTTTTCAAAGCTGCCCGCAGGAGCGAGCAATTCCATTTTTCCCTTGTTCACAGGTCTTCCCTCTTTTCTTTTGTATTTTTCAAAACAGAAATTGCAATCCCGTCCCCCGTGTCGAGAACGACGGTGGAAAGCCCGGGGTGCTCGGTCACGGCGTCAAGGTATGCACGCATATTGTTCACGATGGTCTGCATTCGATGCGGATGTTCCTTCTCCCCCGAAATCATACCGCGGAAAAGAACGTTATCCGCAATCAGCACACCGTCTTTTGCAAGAACGTCGTAAAGATAGGGTAAAAAGTCCGCATAGCGCGCCTTCGGTCCATCCAAAAAAATGAGATCAAACGCGCCCGAAAGGTTGGGAACGATGTCGCAGGCATCCCCTGCAAAAATACGAACGGAGGAGGAAAATCCCGCTTCCTGAAAGTTTGCTTTGGCGCGTGCGATCGCGGTTTCGCTCTGCTCAATGGTGGTGAGCTTTGCGCCTTCCGCCGCCGCGCGCAACATCAAAATGCCGGAGTACCCAATGGCTGTTCCGATCTCCAGAATGCGTTTGGGTCGCTTCATCGCACAGAAGACGTGCATCGCTGCGGCAGTATCTCTTCGCATCACGGGAACGCCCTCTTCTTCCGCCTGGGCACGCATCCGAACGAGCTGTTCGTCTTCAAATCGACAGGGCGCATTGAGCGCCTGTAAGTACGTAAAATCGTCCATAATCAGCTTTCAATCACGATGGGAAGAATCATCGGTTCTTGCATAAATTTGCGCTTCATATAGTTGCGAAGCGTTTTTCTCATCACCGCCTTGACATCGTTGCGATCAAGGCGGAATTTCGTGTCCGTTTCAAGAAGCGCCTTCAAGATCGCCTCTTTTGCTTCCACGAGGAAGGTTTCGTGATCGTTGTTGAAGCTGATGCCGCGCGAAATGATCTCCGGCCCGGAAACGATCTCGCCGGACGTCTGATTGACGTTCAGAACGACGACCATAATGCCGTCTTCCGCAAGATGCTTTCTGTCGCGCAAGATCACGCTGTCTGCATCCTCAAAGCCAAATCCGTCTACGAAAATTGCTCCGGCAGGAACAGGCGCGAGCTGTTTCATTGAGGTTTTCGTTACCTGAACGACCGATCCGATCTCGCAGATCATCGTTCTTCCCTCGCGCATTCCAAGCTTGTGGGAAAGGTCAACATGTTTCTTGAGGTGGCGGTACTCCCCGTGCACGGGGATGAAGAACTTTGGTTTTAAGAGCGAATGCATCAACTTGAGCTCTTCCTGGCAGGCGTGCCCGGAAACGTGGATCGCGTCCAACTTTTCATAGACGACTTGTGCCCCCAAGCGATAGAGGTTGTTGATGACGTTATACACCATCTTCTCATTGCCCGGAATGGGTGAAGCAGAGATGAGAATGGTGTCGTTCTTGCCCACCTTCACCTTATTAAAGTTGCCCGACGCCATGCGTGTCAATGCGCTCATGGGCTCACCCTGACTCCCCGTCGAAAGAATCAGAAGCTCCTTGTCGGGGACGTTGCGAATGTGATCAATGTCAACAAGTTGCGTCTTATCGTACTTCAGCTCTCCGATGCGAGTCGCAACGTCGAGAACATTGAGCATTGAACGACCCGAAAAAGCAACCTTTCTGCGATGCTTCTTGGCAAGATCAAGGATCTGTTGCAAACGATGCACGTTGGAAGCGAACGTTGCGATGATAATCCTGCGATTCTCGTGCTCGCTGAAGAGCTCGTCAAGAGAAGCACCCACCGTTGTTTCGCTCATTGCATACCCGGGGCGTTCAACGTTTGTGCTCTCCGAAAGAAGAAGCAAAACTCCCTTTTTCCCGATCTCCGAAATGCGCGCAAGGTCCATGGTCTCCCCATCGACCGGAGTATAATCCACCTTGAAATCTCCTGTGTGGAAGACGACGCCGACAGGCGTTGTAATGGACAGCGCAACCGCTCCTGCAATCGAATGGCTCACCTTGATGAATTCCACCTTAAAGCATCCAAGCTGGAGAACGTCACGCGGTTGAATGCAAACGAGCTTGTCCTCAGGGAGGCGGTGTTCTTTCAATTTTTGCTCTACGAGCGCAAGTGTGAGCTTCGTTCCGAACACAGGAACGTTCAGCTGCTTTAAAACGTACGGAACGGCGCCGATGTGATCCTCGTGCCCATGGGTCAAAAGAATGCCGCGCACCTTTTTTGCGTTTGTTGTTAAGTAAGTTATGTCAGGGATGACGAGATCGATCCCCGGCATCTCCTCCGTCGGGAAAGACATTCCCGCATCAATCAAAATAATGTCGTTCCCAAATTCAAGCGCGGTCATATTCTTTCCGATTTCACCGACACCGCCCAAAAAGACGACTTTCAAATTTCCTTTCAATCAAATATCCTCCAAAATCAGCATCATATTTCGCGAAAACCACGCGAAAAAGACGCGAAGCCCTAAAATAAGAGTTCGGTCTTCTTTTTGCGGGAACGTTGTCCTCCTGATCTTGTTCTCGCAAAATCGTTTGCCCAAAGCGTGGGCATCTTTTCTCTATCAAACCTGTCTTCACACACAGGTCATAACCAACGAATCGGAAAAATTTCTTTTCCCTTGTTCAAATTATACCATATTTTCTAAAAAAACACAAACGAAAGCACGGGCTGAAAAGCGCCGTGCTTTGTTGTCTTTCGTCGAGTGATGTCGATTTTAAAAATTTCTGTCTTCAGGGTCTTTTAAAATATCCTTAAACTCTTCGCTTTCGCTGAAGATCTTGTCGAGCTTCTTTTGAATCTCGTCCTCATTGAGGGCAACGGAAGGCACTTCTTCCGAAGGCGTCACCTTTGCGCTCGCCGTTTTGGTTTTTGCTCCCGTTTTAGGCTTTGCAGAGGTCTTTGAAGCGTTGCGCTTTGGCTTTGAAACGGGCTCTCCAACCAGGATTGCAATTTCGTCCAGCTCAGAGCGAAGCTCGCTCAGTGACGTCGTCAAAAACTCCCCAGCGTGCTCACCGAACTCATCTTCCACAGGTCTTACAGTCGTCGCAGCAACCGATGCTTTGAGGGAGGCAAGCTCTTTGAGTGCCTCTGCGTGCTCTTCAGCAGAAACCGTTTCCACCGGCACGCTGACAACGGGAACATCCATTCTCTCCAGAATGGTCGCAAGTGTTCGCTTGACATCCGACAGTTCGGATGCGATGGCCACCGTGGTTTCGTCCTTCGATTCGGAAAGCGCCTTCTTCCATTCGGTGAGATCAGGCGCACCCATGGATTCCACGAGTCTTCTTGTCGTGTAAATCTCTTCCGCGAGCTTTCCGGTCGTGAGGAAGTTTCGCAAGGATTCAAACTCCCCACCCAATGTCTCCATACTCTCGTTCTTTGCAGACATTGCCGTCTGCATACCGATCATACGCTTGATGTCATCAAGCTCATTGATCAAGGATTCGCGGTCTGCCTTTGCTGCCGCCAAGCTTTCCATCAAGGACTCTCTGTCTGCCTTTGCTGCCGCAAGACTTTGCACCAAAACCAAGCGATCTTCCTTTGCTGCATTCAAGTTCTCAACCAAAACCTCTCTGTCCGCTTTTGCAGACGCAAGGCTCTCAAGCAAAGATTCACGATCAACTTTTGCCGCCGCCAAGCTCTCCACCAAGGACTCTCTGTCCGCCTTTGCAGACGCAAGGCTCTCAAGCAGAGATTCGCGATCAACTTTTGCCGCCGCCAAGCTCTCCACCAAAGACTCTCTGTCTGCCTTTGCCGCATCAAGCTTTTCCTTTACAGCAGAAATCTCTGCAATGATTCCACCCAGAGCACCCGTCTGCAGTGCCTCAATCAGCCCTGCAACGTTTCCGTTCGTTCCTCCTAAGTCCTTTTCGTTGAGGACCTTGAGGATCTCGTCCGTCTTCTCAAGAAGCTGGTCAATGCTTGCAATGTGTTCATCTCCGTGCAGGAAGTTGTCAAACTCCTCTCGCAACATTGCAACGTGGTTTGCGATCTCGCTCACCTCGTTAGATTCCCATTCAGCAAGATCACCCTTGAGATTGACAATGGTGTTCTTGACATCCGTGACCGCTTCAAACACGCGGTCAAAACGGGCAACCGCATCATTTCCGGTCTCCCCGAATTTCATAATATCGCCGCGCAGGTCTTCCACATGTTCTACCACCTGGGCATACATATCCTGCTGGCTTTCATTCAAGCGTTCCTCAAGCTCAGCAATCGTCTCACGAAGTTTGGTGAGCTGCTCGTCGATGAGGTTCTTTTCGTTGTCGATTCCAAGGACAAGCGCTCCTCGGAATTCGGAGAGGTTCTCGTCAAAGACGTCCATACGGGCACGAATTTTTCCAAAGCCCTCGGGAACATCCTGCATCTCCGCGTTGATTGCCGCCATCTTGTTAACAACGCCATCAAGGTTGACGGAGAGGTTTTCAAGATTCATCAATTTGTCAACGCCGCCCGAAACGTTTGCGAGGTGCTCTGCGACCTCGTCCATACGCTTTTTCACATCGGTATACAGCGTTGCGATGGTATCACCGCCAACGATCTTCAAAACCTCGCTTCCGAGCCCGGTCAAAACGCCTTTCAGGCGATCGAGGTCATCGCGAAGGTCTTCAATGCGTGCAGAGTGAACGTTCGTGCTCTCCGTAAGCGCGCTCTCCATCGAAGAGAGTCTCTCAAACAGCGAGCGGAGTTCTTCGGATTCCTTTGCCTCTTCCACGAGTTTGACAAGCTCTGCGCGCAAGCTGTTGAAACTCATATGCAAGATATCCATCTCGCTAACGTTCTGTGCACGCAGTTCAGACAAAACAGAAGCTTTCGTCAATTCCACTTTCCCGAGGATGTCACGAAGCATCTCCATTGCCTTAATATCCTCAAAGGAGTTGTTCGAGCGAGAGATCTCCAGACAGATCTCATTTTTCAGTCGTTCGAGCTCACTGATTTGCCCATAGCTCGGCTCTGCATACCCCGCTTCGTACATTGCAACTTTTGCGCTCAAGCGGTTAAGCTCTGCGCGCATCGAGCTTTCAAGCTCGGGATTGCTCAGATTGCGAAGGGCATCGATTTCAACAGCGGCATCCTCTAAACGGATGGAAAGCTCGCGAAGCTCTGCGCGAAGGCGCATGTTTTCGTACTGCAAATCTTCAATCGAAAGCTCGGGGCGAACCTTGCGGTAAGACGGCTCTTGATAGTAGTCCGTGTACCCATACTTTCTGTCGTTGTCATATTCCAAACGGTCACGGTATTCTCTTTCGTCACTCATATCGTTTACCTCGAAAACGTAATTTTCATCCTAAAATGAACGCGTTCATACTCTTTCAATGTATATTATAGCATATCATGCGTAAATTGCAAGCTAATTCCCCGAAAAAGCAAGGCGCAAAGCTTGGATTTTTTTGGAAAAGAAATAAAAAAATATGAATAATTTCGCAACATTGCGCATAAAAATGATTGATATTTTTTTAACTACATTGTATAATAAATGCAATTATATTCTTTACTACATTAAACTGAAAAAGAATTTTCTCAAAGGAGATTAAAAATATGCGAGTTTACAATTTTTCTGCAGGTCCTTCGATGATGTTTGAAGACGTCTTGAAACAAGCACAAGCTGAAATGTTGGATTTCAACAACAGCGGCATGAGCATCAACGAAATGAGCCATCGAACCAAAGTTTTCGATGCGGTCATCAAAGAGGCAGAAGCTCTTTTGCGCGAACTGATGAACATCCCCGAGAATTACAAGGTTCTCTTTGTTCAGGGCGGCGCCTCTCAGCAGTTTGACGCAATTCCCTTGAACCTCATGAACAAGTTCGGCAAGGCGGATTACGTCATCTCAGGTCACTTCGCAAAGAAAGCATTCCAGGCGGCAAAGAAATATGGTGACGTTGCAATTGCCGGCTCGAGCGAGGAAGACGTTTACACGCATCTCCCCTCATACACGTTCCGTGAGGACATTGATTACGTTCACATTACGTCCAATAACACCATTTTCGGCACGAAGTACACCAACTTCCCCGAGACGAAAGCTCCCCTGGTTTGCGATATGTCTTCCAACATCTTGAGCGAACCCGTTGACGTTTCTAAGTTTGGCATGATCTACGCAGGCGCACAGAAGAACATCGGCCCTGCAGGCTTGACCATCGTCATCATCCGCGAGGATCTCATCGGAAACGCAAAGGACATCTGCCCGATCATGTTGAACTATAAGACCCATGCGGACAATGAGAGCATGTATAACACGCCTCCTTGCTTCCCCATCTATATGGCGATGCTCACCTTCCGTCACTTGAAGAAACTCGGCGGCGTTGAAGCGATTGCGAAGATCAACCGCGAAAAGGCGCAGATGCTGTATGATTACATTGACTCCAGCTCGTTCTATACGAACAAGGTCAATCCTGCTGACCGCTCTATCATGAACGTTCCGTTCGTCACGCCGAATGCAGACCTCGACGCACAGTTCGTCAAAGAGGCGGCAAACGAAGGTCTCGTCACCTTGAAGGGTCACCGTTTGGTCGGCGGAATGCGCGCTTCCATCTACAACGCAATGCCGGTGGAAGGCGTTCAGAAGTTGATCGCCTTCATGCGCGACTTCGAAGCAAAGAATGCTTAAAACGAGGAGAACACTATGCTGAAAATTTTGAAACTCAACGAAATCAGTGAAGTTGCAGATAAAGTTTTTGACGGAAAGTACGCTTTCTCCAAGAACGAAGAAAACCCTGTCGGAATCATGCTCAGAAGCTTCAAGATGCACGATTATCCTTTGAACGACGAGCTTCTCGCCGTTGCGCGCGCAGGCGCAGGAACAAACAACGTTCCCGTTGAAAAGTGTGCGGAAAAGGGAATCGTCGTCTTTAACACGCCGGGCGCAAACGCAAACGCAGTCAAGGAGCTTGCAATCGCAATGTTGCTTCTCTCCTCGCGTAAAATCACCGCAGGCATCAACTGGGCAAACACGTTGGAAAATGACGTCGCAAAGACGGTGGAATCTGGCAAGGGCGCATTTGTTGGCCCCGAGATTTACGGCAAGAAACTGGGTGTCATCGGTCTTGGCGCAATCGGCGTTATGGTCGCAAATGCAGCAGTTCATCTCGGCATGGAAGTCTATGGATACGATCCTTACATCTCCATTGATGCCGCTTGGACGCTCTCCCGTGACGTCAAGCACATCAAGAGCCTTGATGCACTTCTCTCCTCCGTGGATTACGTGACGTTGCACGTTCCCCTCAACGATTCAACGAAGGGCATGATCAACGCAAACGCAATCGCAAAGATGAAGGACGGCGTTCGCATCATCAACTGTTCTCGTGCCGAGCTTGCAAACGATGAAGACGTTCTTGCGGCAATTGAGAGCGGAAAGATCGCAACCTACGTCACCGATTTTGCAAACGAAAAACTCATTAACAAAGAAAACGTCATCTGCACGCCTCACCTTGGCGCATCCACTCCCGAAGCGGAGGACAACTGCGCGGAAATGGCTGCAAAACAGCTCTGTGAGTACATCGAAAACGGAAACATCGTCAACTCCGTCAATTACCCCGCTTGCTCAATGCCGAGAACGGGCGTTGCCCGCATCACGGTCTGCCATAAGAACGTGAAGAACATTCTCTCGCAGCTCGCAGGTATCCTCGGAGAAAGCGGAATCAACATCAGCGATATGCTCAACAAATCAAAGGGTGACTTTGCTTACTCCATCTTTGAGCTTGACAATGATTTTAATGAAGCGACTCTTGATGCGCTGCGTGCCGTTGACGGCGTTCTCCGCGTTCGTGCGTTCCACTAAAGAAACATTGAGGCAGGATTTCTTTTCCTGCCTCTTCTTTTTTTTGTTTGACAAATTGACAAACGAATCAAAAAACTGTATCATAAAATTATCTTTTTTTAAGGAGAAACACAATGGCGAAAAACGTTCAGAAAATCTTGAAACTCATTGAAGAAAAAGACATCAAGATGATCGACTTCAAAATGGTGGACATCAACGGTCAGTTCCGCCACGTAACAATTCCTGCAGAAAACTTCTCGGAAGAAACGGTGAAGAACGGCATTGGATTTGACGCATCCAACTATGGATATGCTGTCGTTGAAAAGAGCGATATGGTCTTCATCCCCGACCTCGACACGGCTGTGATCGACCCATTCTGCGAGATCCCCACCCTTTCGATGACGGGAAATGCGATGATCATCGCCTCCCCGGAAAACCGTCCTTTGGCGCAGTACCCGCGCAACATCGTTCTTGCGGCGGAACAGTATATGAAGGATTCGGGCATTGCAGACACGATGCTCATCCTCCCCGAGTTTGAGTTTTACCTCTTTGACCAGATCGGCTGGGAGGTTCAACCCAACAGCATCGGCGTTCAGCTTGACGCACAGCAATCGTACTGGAACAGCGCAAGCGAAGGTCACGGCGTGATCGTTCCCAAGCAGAAGGCATATCACATTGCAAAACCCTTTGACCGTGCTTATGAAGCGCGCAGTGAGATGTGTCTGCATATGAAAGATATGGGAATTGAGATCAATTACCACCATCCTGAAGTTGCTGCATCCGGTCAGTTTGAGATCGAGCCGCAGCTCGGCAAGATGTCCTCTATGGCAGATGCAACGATGATGATTAAGTACATCATTCACAACACCGCCTTGAAGTACGGCAAGACTGCAACCTTTATGCCCAAGCCCATTTACGGAGAAGCAGGAAGTGGAATGCACGTTCATATGCTGCTCTTAAAAGACGGAGAGCCCGTCTTCTCCGACGACGAGGGATACGCTCATTTGAGCGAAACCGCACATTACTTCATGGGCGGACTCTTAAAGCACATCGCTTCCCTCTGCGCACTCACCAACCCGAGCACCAACTCGTTTAAGCGTCTCGTTCCCGGCTTTGAAGCTCCCGTTACCGTTGGATATGCAACCTCGAACAGAAGTGCGGTCATCCGCATCCCGGCTTATGCAAAGACGCCGAATAAGCGCCGTTTTGAACTTCGCAACCCTGACGCAACCTGCAATCCATACTTCTGCTATGCTGCGATCCTGATGGCCGGTCTTGACGGCGTGAAGAACAAGATTGATCCACACGCGAACGGCTGGGGACCTTACGACGTCAACCTCTATCATTTGAGCGACGAGGAAAAGGCAAAGCTCCATCACCTGCCCACCTCCCTTCCCGAAGCGCTTGACGCCCTCGAAAAAGATCATGATTACCTCACGGCAGGTGGCGTCTTCCCCGAAGAACTTCTTACAAATTTCATCCGCAACAAGCGTGAAGAGTGCCGTCAGCTTGCGGCAATCCCCCACCCTGCGGAATTCGATAAGTACTACAACCTCTAAGAGAATCAAAAGTGCATAAAAAAAGAGCGATGCAAAAATGCATCGCTCTTTTTGTTTGTCTTGCTTTGATTAGTTGTTAGCGTCAACAGCTGCAGCATGGCAGATGAGGTCAACAACCTTGTTGGAATAACCCCACTCGTTGTCATACCAAGCAACCAACTTAACGAACTTCGGCGTGAGCTGGATTCCAGCGGAAGCGTCGAACACGGAGGTGTTAACTTCGCCGATGAAGTCAGTGGAAACAACAGCATCCTCGGTGTAACCCAAAACGCCCTTCATGTAGGTCTCGGAAGCGTTCTTAACAGCAGCCTTGATCTCTTCATAGGTGGTTTCCTTTGCGAGGTTTACAGTAAGGTCAACAACGGAAACATCCAACGTGGGAACGCGGAATGCCATACCGGTCAACTTGCCGTTGAGTTCAGGGATAACCTTGCCAACAGCCTTAGCAGCACCCGTGGAGGACGGGATGATGTTGTTTGCAGCAGCACGGCCGCCTCTCCAATCCTTCTTGGAAGGTCCGTCAACCGTCTTCTGGGTTGCGGTGGTGGAGTGAACGGTGGTCATGAGGCCTTCAACGATACCGAACTCTTTGTGGATAACCTTTGCAAGGGGTGCGAGGCAGTTCGTGGTGCAGCTTGCGTTGGAGATAACCTTCATGTCAGAGGTGTAGGTCTCCTGGTTAACGCCCATAACGAACATAGGAGCATCCTTGGAAGGAGCAGTGATAACAACTTTCTTTGCGCCGCCAACAAAGTGAGCGGAAGCGGTCTCGACAGTGGTGAAGACGCCGGTAGCCTCAGCGATGTACTCTGCGCCACAAGCCTTCCAGTCGATTGCAGCGGGATCCTTCTCAGCGAAAACGGTTACAGCATTGCCGTTTACGACGAGCTTTCCGTCTTCAATCTTAACGTCGCCCTTGAACTGACCGTGGATGGAGTCATACTTGAGCATGTATGCCATGTAGTCAAGATCAATGAACGGATCGTTGATTCCGCAAACCTGAACGTTGGGGTTGGAGCAAGCCGCGCGGAAAACGAGACGTCCGATACGGCCAAATCCGTTAATACCGATTTTTACCATAATAATATCCTCCGATAAAAATAATTCATTTTAATCCGTTGCCATTATATCAAATAAAACATTTTATTGCAATCAAATTTCCGTTAAAAATTTAACTTGTCACAAATATTTCACGAACGCCCCTCTTTTTTCTCATTTTTTTGAAAATACGCGCAAAGAACGTCGCTTGCTTGACAGTTTTCCTTCCGTTTGCTATGATTTTATTGAAAAAGAAAAGGAGGTTTTTCCATGAATCCTTATCAAATTGCGCTGATTGCCTTCTTCCTCGTGATGAACGGCATCGGTTTTTTCTCAATGGCAATCGACAAAATGAAAGCAAAACAGGGCTCATGGCGCATTCCGGAGGCAACGCTTTTTCTCATCGCTCTGCTCTTTGGTGGCGTCGGCTCAACGCTTGGCATGTTCGTGATGAGGCATAAGACCAAGCATTGGTACTTCCGCTTGGGCTTCCCCCTCCTTGCAATCGTGAGCATTGCGGCGTTCGTCTTTCTGTTCAAGACGCTCGCTCCCCTCTCTTAACAAACAAAAAGCCATCGCGGTTTTCGCCATGGCTTTTCTTTTTGCTTACTTCAAATTTTCAGGGTTGAGAACTTCGAGTTCGGGAAGAACGAAGCGTCCGTCCTTGCGGATAAGAACGTCATCGAAGTAGATCTCGCCGCCGCCGAATGCCGGCGTCTGAACAAGAACGAGGTCCCAATGGATCGCGGAGCTGTTGCCGTTGGGTGCACCTGCATAGCAGTTTCCGGGAGTAAAGTGAATCGATCCCGAGATCTTCTCGTCAAAGAGAATGTCGCCCATTGCTTCGTTGATGAAAGGATTCACGCCGAGCGCGAATTCACCAACGTAACGTGCGCCTTCGTCGGTATCAAAGACTTTGTTGATCGCTTCGGTGTCGTTTGCGGTCGCATTGATGATCTTGCCATCCTTGAATTCAAGGCGAACGTTCTCAAAACGGATGCCGTTATTCACAGAGGGGCAGTTGTAAGAAATGACTCCGTTGACCGAATTCTTCACGGGCGCGGTGTAAATTTCTCCATCGGGGATGTTGCGATCCCCCGAGCACTTGACGGCAGGAATGCCCTTGATCGAGAAGGAAATGTCCGTTCCCGGTCCAACGACGCGGACGCGGTCTGTGCGCTCCATCAATGCCTTCAAGGAATCCATTGCGCGGTCCATCTTGGAATAATCGAGGTTGCAGACGTCAAAGTAAAAGTCCTCAAACTTTGCGGTGCTCCAGCCTGCCATCTGTGCCATCGACGGGGTCGGATAACGCAAGATCACCCATTTGGTCTTTTCAACACGGATGTCGTGATGCACAGCGTGCATATAGTTCGAGGAGAACAAATGCATCTTGTCCGAAGGGACGTCAGATAACTCGTAAGAGTTCGCGCCGCCGCGAATGCCGATGTAAGCGTCCATGTCAGCCATACGGTGCGCATCGTACTTTGCCCAGGAATTGATCTGTTCTTCGGTTGCATTCATCAACAGCTCACGGCGAACGGAGTTATCAACGATATTCACGAAAGGAAGTCCACCTGCTGCGTGAACAGCTTTGATGACCTCGCGAAGGAGCTCCACGTCAGTCGGAGCGGCTTCAATGAGGATCTTTTCGCCCTTTTGCAAGCGACAAGAATAATTGACGAGATTGTTCGCAAGAACGGTCAGTCTCGGATCGGTCATAGTTTCAAAACCTCCAAATTGTTTTCCCGAACTTATTATACTCCCCTTCCAAAAAAAAGACAAACATTTTGACGCGCTTTGAAAGGACAAAAAAGTTTTCTTCAGAAATCTTCAAAAAGCGGGTGAATTTAATAGTCAAAAAAATCTTTTTTCGCTATAATAGAGAAGATAGAAGTAAATTATACGGAGGATTCATTTATGCCACTTGTAACTTCGAAAGAAATGTTCCAGAAGGCGTACGAAGGCGGATATGCAATCGGCGCGTTCAACGTCAACAATATGGAGATGATTCAGGGTATCGTTGATGCCGCAAAAGAGAATCAGGCCCCCGTCATCTTGCAGGTTTCCGCAGGCGCGAGAAAGTATGCAAACCCCATCTACTTGAAAAAGCTCGTTGAGGCAGCAGCGGAAGATTCCGGAATGCCCATCGTTTTGCACCTTGACCATGGTGATTCGTTCGAGCTTTGCAAGTCCTGCATTGACAGCGGATTCACCTCCGTTATGATCGATGCATCCCACCACTCCTTTGAAGAGAACATTGCCGTCACGAAGAAAGTCGTTGAGTACGCTCACGATCACGGCGTTGTCGTTGAAGCAGAGCTCGGCCGCTTGGCAGGCATCGAGGATGCAGTCAACGTTTCCGCTGACGACGCTATGTACACCAACCCTGACGAGGTTCAGGAGTTCGTTTCCAAGACGAACGTTGACTCCCTTGCGATCGCAATCGGAACGAGCCACGGCGCATTCAAGTTCAAATCCGCTCCGAAGCTTCGTTTTGACATCTTGGAAGAAGTCGGAAAGAGACTTCCCAACTTCCCCATCGTTTTGCACGGTGCTTCGTCCGTTCCGCAGGAATTCGTCGCACTCATCAACAAGTTTGGTGGCGATATGCCCGGCGCACAGGGTGTTCCCGAAGAAATGTTGAGACAGGCTGCTTCCATGGCAGTTTGCAAGATCAACATTGACTCCGACCTCCGCGTTGCATTCACCGGAACGCTCCGTCAGCACTTCGCTGAAAACCCGACGCACTTCGATCCCAGACAGTACTTAGGACCGGCTCGCTCCGCAATCAAGCAGATCGTCAGCCACAAGATGATCAACGTTCTCGGCTGCGCAGGAAAGGCGTAAGTCAAATTAACTAGATCAAAAAAGACCGCAACATGATTGCGGTCTTTTTTTTATCAACTTTCTTTTTCAGGGCACAAAAGGGTACTTTCATTAATTGAGTTTATCTGCAGGGTTGGAAATTCCCTTCATCCTGCCAATGAGATGGGTCAACACAAAGAATCCACCGGCAACAAGAATGATGATCCCGGTAGCGATATAGAAAGCAGGCCCACCTAAAAGCTCGTAAGCAAACCCGCCCACAAGATACCCGACAAAGGCAGCCCCGCAGGTTGCAGAAGCGAAAAAGCTTTGCGCCGAAGCCTTAAGGCTGTCCGGTGCCAACTTGTACATATAAATTGCGATAGAACCAAGCCACAGACCATTGCCAAGGCCGAAGATGCAGCCGAAGATGCACAGCTCAAGGAACGTGTCGGCAAAAAAGCCTTGAAGCAGGCTCTCGAGCCCTATAAGCGCAACGGCCGCAACAACGATATGCTTGAGCTTGATCTTTGCTCGTAACTTCGCCATCAAGAAGAGGCATGGGATCTCCATAAGTGCGCAGATCGCCTGATAGACACCAAAGTTGGTGGTAAGGATCCCCTGTTCCTCCATGAGGAACGGAATGAAAACAATTTTGGCGTTCAGCGGGATATTGAGCACGACGATGAAGATCAGGAACGTGACGTAGTAATAATTCTTGAAGAGGCTCTTCACGTCGTTGGCATAATTGCTGTCGACTTTTGTGTTTACCGGTTTGATGACCTTGGGATCGCCGCCGTAGCAAGCAAATATAATGGGAATGATGAACAGCAGAGCAGTTATCCAGAAGAGACTCTTTACGCTCATATAGTCCAACATCATAGTGCTCAAGGCAGAGCTAACGGTGAACATGAATGAACCGAAAGCGCGAATCGGGCCGTAGTTAAGGTTTTGCACGGCGCAGTTGCGGACCGTGAGGTTATCGAGGAGGGTCCCCGCCGGGATTCTGACAAAGGATGCCAGAGCGCAGTAAACGATGAACATTATGGTTGCATATTGCGCCCGAGCAGGCAGCAACGGCATAATGGCAAAGGTCACCGCTGTCAAGGATAATACGATTAAAAATGTTTTTTTGATCGAATTGATCTTATCTGAAATAACCCCCCAGATGGCAGAAGCGAAAATCCCCACAATGGAGCAAACGGCGTTGAGGATCCCGATGTCAGAGGAGGTCATGCCGTTGTCCTGAAGATAAACCGTTTGGTAATTTGTAAAGGCCCAGGCAAACTGGAAGAATCCTTGAACACCCATAAGGTTGATCATTGCCTTAGTCAGAGGAGATAAGCCGCTATTTTTTCTCAGTTTCATTTTTCTCTGTTTTTCTTCCTTAAGGTGGCAACTTCTAAGTTGCGGTCGGTTTTCTGTAACTCTCCGTTTTGAGAGAATCGTTTCTCATTTTCATCCGCATTTCAATCGGTAAATAAAGACCGTTTAAAACGACGTTTGATTGATGATTGATCATCATAATTTTGTCACAAAAAAGAAATTGCCGGGAACTCTTTTCGCGCATATTATGTTATATCACAATCTATGTATTATTTCAAGTCTTTCCACCTTTTTCTATGATATTTTTTTTACTGAATCAAGCAAAAAAAAGCGCCACCAAAAAAGTGACGCTTTTGTTTTTTAAGTTAGCTTATGAGCCGAAGATTTGTTCTCTTTTTGCGTTGAACTCTTCTTCTGCGATCATGCCTGTCAACGCAAGATTAGTCTTCTTTCTTCTTGCCGAGAACAACGATTGCTGCTGCAAGTCCGCCGAGAACGATTCCGGCTTCTGCCTGCTTTGTCGTTCCGCATCCGCCGACTTCAATCTCGGCAATTCTCGTCTTTGCGACCAAGATTGCGCTGTTCATCATCGAAACGTTTTTCGCGTTATCAATCGTCTCGTACGCCTTTTTCAGTTCTTCCTCAACGAGCTCCCAATTCTTCTTTGTGTAATGCTCGGAATTGAACAATGCGGCAAGCTCTGCTTTTTTCTCTTCTTTGGTTTCCTTGAGCGCTGCTTCCTCTTCTGCTTTCGTCAAAATCGCATCAATTTCTTCCTTCGCGCTCTTGACGGTCGCCTTCATCTCTTCCACGTCGTTCAAGGATGCAAGCAAGACTTCGGTCTGATAGACGAGGTCGGAAATCTTGCTCCAGTTGACGGCGCTGTAATCATCCGGGGAAAGGGTCTCCATCAACGCGGTGAGCTCGGAAAATGCCTCTTCTCTCGTGGTTGCGATCTCTCTCGCAGCAGAAAAATCAGCGCGTTTTTCAGCGTCATATCTGCCGGGATAGATCTCAAAATGCGGGCAAACATTGCATGTTCCTGGGGTATGCTTTCCTCCCGTCAAGAGGATATAAAGGCTATCCCCCGCCTTCAAGTGAACGCCCTCAAAGAACTCGTGAGGGTCAGAGGTCGCCTTGATCTTTGCGTCGCGAATCTTGATTGCAAAACCGTCCGCATCCGCAACATACTCCGCGACGGACATATCCGTTGCCCATTGGTCGCCAAGCTCCTTGTTCTTGACGTCAATGAAGCAATCCACGAGCGCAGTCAAGCGAATAAATGTTTGATCCGAACCGGACGCTCTCCACTGCCAACGCTGCATTCCAAATTTATAGCTTCCCGAATTGCCAGAATCGGCAACGAAATCGCTGGAAGATGCATTGCCGTCCCCTGCGAATGCGGAAAACTCCGTCCACTTCGAGGCGTTCGCGTTGCTCGGATTGAATGTTCCGTATCCGCCGTAAATCTTGACTTCCTCAACTTGAACTTCTTCCTTCGTGTAAAAAACGGTCTGCGTCTCCTTTCCTTCCGAGCGGCGAAGCGCCGTGACCACGTCGGAATAACTGATCTTTCTGACGTACTCCTCCTCTGCACTTGCAACCGAGCAAAGAGCGGTTGTCAACAAAAGAACTGCCAGGAAGAATCCCATCATTTTCCAACTTTTTCTCATATTTTTCTCCGAAACGCAAAATGCGTATGTTTGATGATTACAGTTTACAAAAAAAATCCCACCCTGTCAAGACTTTTAAAAAAATGCCGTGTGCAAACCCGTGATGTTCTTAGCGGAGAATTTGAAAATTCTGCTAAGTGCGAGCATCGCATTTGACTGGTCAAATGCAAATGGGCTAAGCCCAAACCCCTATAACGACAGAAGGAGAGAAC
>JAZNLR010000002.1:0-5488 GCA_045579195.1 Clostridia bacterium
CCCTTTTCATATGTGCCCATGCCGTAGAGAATTCCCATTTCCTTTGCACCTTCCACGCAGGCTGCATACCCGCGGAAGCAAGCGAGAGTGGTTTCGGCGGACGCAAGTTCTTCATCTGCCGCGGTGACGATATAATAAAATTCCTTATTCTTCACTTCAAGCCAGCGCGCAACCGTCCTGTCGATCACGGTTTTGAGCTGCGCGTCGATGGAATAGAAGTATACGGGGCTTGCAAGAACGAGAACGTCTGCATCGATCATCTTTTGAAGCAAGTCGGACATGTCATCTTTGATTGCACAAACGCCACCTTTTCGACACGCATAACAAGCGCGGCAATATCCGATGTTTTTCTCCGCAACACGAACTTTTTCAACTGCGTTTCCCGCCTCGATTGCACCTCTTGCGAACTCATTGCACAGAAGGTCAGAGTTGCCTCCTTTTCGCGGGCTTCCTGATAAAATCAAAACTTTTTTATTCATTTTTTCTCCAAATTCCGTTTTTTACGGACCAAGTTTGAATTTCTCAAAAATGATACACTAAAACGGTGCCCGATTGTCAAGAATTTGAACGAAGAAAGAGCAAAATAAAAATGAGCAAGAAATCAGTTTTTGAAAAGAGAGGAATTTCCGCATTGATGAAAGAGATTCTTTTTCAAAAATAAGTTGATATTTTCACACGCGTGTGATATAATGTCAGTAAGAAAAGAGATGGAGAGCGAACAATGGAAGAAGAAAACAAGGTTGTGTTAAAAACGGCGGGTTTGACAGTCGCCGCGCTTCTCATTGTCACGGTTTTGGTCATCTCTGCATTTGCGCTGTTTTGTCCGTCTCTTTCGGGCGACTTTTGTTATCGCATCGGCTTAGACGGTCTTTCCGTTCGCTTTGCGCGCGTTGCATATGACAAAAGCGGGGAGATTGATGACGTCGCAGTTCTTATTGAGCGTGCGGCAAGCGTGAATGACGATGAAACCATCGTTGAATATGCCCCCGAGCTTCTCAAACACAAGAATTGGTCGGAATATGAAGAATTTATGACCGAAAAACTGCAGTATCAGTACGGGAACTTTATCAACGGAAAATATGCTGTTGCGCTCTACCGCAAGGGGGACAAAGCGGAGGCTTTGAATGTTGCAAAGAGTGCAACCGAAGAATATGGCGTGAACAACCCGATGCAACACCTTGTTTCGGCGGTTGCCGCGGCGAAGGATTCCACGTTTGCGGCAGACGTTCTTGTTGTGTTGGAAGAGATGTTCCAGTCTGCGAAAACGACGGCAACGGCAAAAGCAGTTGCGGTGGACGGAGTTCAGATGGCAACGATATCCGGAAATCAGACGGCAATCGGAATTTGGAAAGCCAGATATGATGTTCCGGTTATCAACAATTAAGTATCATTTTTTGGAGGAAGTTTTATGAGAGCAAGACGTAGAGGATGTTTGACGACACTCTTGGTGATGTTCCTCATTGTGGTCGTTTTGGCAGGAGGCGCAGGCACCGCAATTTTGAACACTTCGTTGGATAAACTTGGACTTGCCGACATTCAGATCCCGGGAATGGAAAAGACTGTTCGCGAGATGGGATTTGCCGACTTGACGATTAAGAGTTTGTTGGACACTTTGAGCGATTTGACGACCGTTCCCGACACCAACGAAATCGTGAAAGAGGATGCAAAGCCGACGCAGGAGTCGGATGATAAGATGGTTGGGCTTGTTGAGAGCGCCGGTGTTTCCGCACCTTCCGACATTTTAGCTGGCAAGGTCGTGTTTGAAGAAGAGGTTGAAATGACCCTTTCGGGCGGCGACGTTTCCTCGTTGATGAATCAGATTTTTTCTGACATTTCCGAGCAGGTTGACGAGGGCGCTGAGGATGAGAGCATTGCTCAGATGGTAAACGACTTAAATCTTGAAGTTGTCGGAACGAACATTGAAGAAGTAAACGGACAGCAGGTCGTCACGACCGTTGTTACGTTGAACGTTCCCGATGAGCTTCAGGAGACTCTTTCTTCGTTAGGGTTGCCGTCTTCGTTGGTCGTTCAGTCTAGCAGCGTTGTTGAAGTTGTTGACGGTGCGCTCGCGGTCGGAACTGCAAGCGAAGAGAATGCAGGCGTTGCGGGAATTCAGGTGAATAACCTCTCCACGGAGCAGACGAATCAGATCCTGGACGCTGTTTCCGAGATGACAGGGGAATCCATCTCGTCCGAAATGCTCAGCTCTGTTTTCGGTGACGTTTTCGTTGATATGATGAACAACCTCGGAGCTGCAAACGGAATTGAAAACGGTCAGGTTTCCTTGACCGGAAGAACGGAATAATTGCGCATTTGAGGCGGCGTTTTGCCGCCTTTTCTTATACGATCATTTCAAAGAACAGAGGGATAAGATGAAAAAATTGATTCGCGTTGCTGTCGGGGCGGAGATGCCTGATCTTGTCTTAAAGAACGGAAAGGTCATCAACGTTTACACAGGAGAAATTGAAGAGCTCGACATTGCGATCGTTGACGGAAAAATTGCAGGTCTTGGTCATTTTGACTACGCGCTTGACGTGCACGATCTGAACGGAGCGTACGTTTGCCCTGGCTTGATCGACACGCATCTGCACATTGAAAGCACGATGCTTTCGCCTGCAAACTATGCAAAGACCGTCATGCCGTACGGCGTGACAACTGCGATTGCCGATCCGCACGAAATTGCAAATGTTTGCGGGATGGACGGTGTGGATTATATGATTGCAGAAAGTGAATCCGTGCCGATGGATATCCGTTTTATGATGCCATCTTGTGTTCCTGCGACTCCGTTTGAAGACAACGGAGCGCACCTTGATGCAAAGATCGTTCGTTCTGCGCTGATGCGTGACGATGTCTTTGGGCTCGGTGAAATGATGAATTATCCAGGCGTACTTGCGGCGGATGATGAAGTGCTGCGCAAGATCGCGGCCGCAAGGTCGCTTGGAAAAGTCGTCGACGGTCACTATTCGGGATGCGATCCCAAAGGACTCAATGCTTACTGTGCGTTCATTCAGACGGATCACGAATGCGTCACTTTGGAGGATGCAAAGAGCGAGCTTCAGCGCGGAATGTACATCCAGATCCGTTCGGGAAGTGCGACCAAGAACGTTGCCGAACTCGTTGGAATCGTCAATCCGAAGACCTTGCGCCGTTGCCTCTTCTGCACGGACGATAAACACGTTGAGGATATCTTCCAGGAAGGCCATCTCGACAACAACATTCGCATCGCCGTGAATGAAGGCGTTGATCCAATTGATGCCATCATCATCGCAACGTTGAACCCCTCTGAGTGCTATAACTTGCGTGACCGCGGAGCAATTGCTCCGGGAAGAATTGCAGACCTTTGCATCTTTGACGATCTTTACGATTTTCGCGTTTCTGCAGTCTATAAGAACGGTGCGCTGGTTGCTAAAAATGGACGCGCACTCTTTGATGCGGATTCGCAGCCCACTTCTGCTGTTCTCAACACGATGAATGCAAGCGAGATCACCGAAAAGGATCTTCGCATTCCCTTGGACAGCGAAAAGGTTCGAGTTATGCGTTTGATGCCGCATAACGTCGTTACCACCGAGGAGATCTGGACGGTGGAGACGGAGGATGGCTATTATAAGAAAACAGAAGGCCTTTCGAAGGTTTGCGTTGTGGAACGCCATAAAAACACGGGAAACATCGGCCTTGGATTTATCGCGGGATTTGGCATTCAAAACGGCGCGCTTGCAATTTCGGTTTCGCACGACAGCCACAACATCATCTGCGTTGGCGACAACGACCGAGATATGGCAATTGCAGTCAATGAGATCATCGCTTGCGGCGGTGGCTTGACCGCCGTTTCAAACGGAGAAGTCTTTGAGACTTTTGAACTGCCCATCGCAGGCTTAATGAGTGATCGCGATTCGGATTACCTCTTTGTCAAGACAAAGCGCCTTTATGACTTCGCAAGATCGCTCGGTGTTTCGCCTGAGATCGAGCCGTTTATGAGCCTATCCTTCCTTTCGTTGACTGTCATTCCTGAAGTGAAGATCACTGACCAGGGACTCTTTAAAATCGAGACGTTTGGATATGTTCCGTTGACGGTGGAATAAAGTTTGAAACAAAAGAAAAAGCCCGAACGATTCGTTCGGGCTTTTATTTTGCTTATTTCTCATTTTTCCTCTTCCAGGAGGATCTTTTTCTGCTCTTGCTTAAAAGCAAGGATTTCAGGCTGAACCACCTTGTCGTATTCCACGGTCAGAGCTTCCAGGGCAAGGTCGAATTTCTTTTGCTCGGTCGTCTTAAGCTCTTCAAAGAAGGTGATGGCTGAAGTCGGATCGTTCTTCAACGTTTCGGGGGTGTCGAAGCGGCAAGTTGAAAGCGCGTCTTCAAATGCGGCTTGCATTTCCGTTTCGCCCTCAACAATCAGCTTTGCAATGGAGAGAACAGTGTCGATTTCTGCAAAGGACTCCGTCTTTTCCTTTTCCAGTGCGTCAAGTGCTTCACGCTTTGGCTTGATGCTTTCGATTTCGTCGAGTTCATCTTGTAAAATCCCAAGGTAAAGCCCAAGAGCAGCGCCATCGTAAAGCTCGATGAATTCATTTAAGACTTTCACGCTGGCATATGCCAAGATTTCGGGCGTGAATGAGGTTTCCTGCTTGCAAGCTTCTGCAACCAAGGCGTATTTCCCGGTCGTGATATAAAGTGCTTCCGCAAGGCCTTTCGAGGTTTCGTACGGCAAGACACTTGCATTGATCTCATTTTTCGCAAAGAAAGCGTTGAGTGCAGAGGTGGCCGTTTCAAGCATCAGGTTTTCGTGCTTCTGATTTGCATTCACGGCGAGGACTTTCACCGAAACGGATTCTCCTTCAAAGAAATCAAGCTCATCTGCCATGGTCAAAATACGGGTGCACGCCTCGGAAAGCGTACAGCCGACAAGTCCCTCGCGGAAGAGAAGAAGTGCTGCTTCGTGATTGAAGGAGCGGTATGCCGTGACGATGTCTTTGGTGTCCGTCTCAAGCTCGATTTTAAAGTCAGAGTTGATGAAGACGTAGCCCGAAGAGACCTTCGGTGTTCTCGGGATACTCATGATCAAGGGGAACAGTGCTGAGAAGAGCAAGCAAACGGCAAGAACGGTTGCGCAGATGACCAGCCAGTTGACCTTCTTTTTGGAATGTTTTTTCTTGTGATTTGTGTTTTTCATAGGTATATTTTGTATCCTTATTTCAGTTCTTTTCTATCATATCAAATTTTATGAAAAAAGCAAAGAAAAACGCACGGGTTTGCCCGTGCGTAAAATCTGCGTCGGAACTTTTATTCCAAGATCATCAGGTTCAAACCGGTTTTTTCGTCCAAAAAGCGCTCAATTTTTGCATCAAGAACGGTGATGAAAAGTTCACACGTTGCCGAAATAATTGCCTTGGAAAGGTGGCCGGAGCGCGTTTTTCCACCTTCTCTTCCGATAACGGCATGCACGTGGACATAGCTTTCGCCGTTTTTGCGGGAAAGATTGCCAAGCAAG
>JAZNLR010000003.1:0-6491 GCA_045579195.1 Clostridia bacterium
AAGACCGCTTGGCCTCCGACTTCCATCGTCGCAGGATTCTTGGGCGCGCAGGCCGCAGGCATCACGCAAGGCACGTTGATCGTTGCGGGAAAGCTTGCAAGCGTTGGCGCGGGCGACCCCATCGGTGCATACGTTGCGGCGCTCGTTGCCTGTGAAATCGGACTGTTGGTCAAGGGTAAGACAAAGCTTGACATCATCGTTGTTCCTCTTGCCGTCATTTTGTCCGCAACGGCAATGGTCTTCACACTTTGCCCGCCCATCATCAAACTCATCGCCCTCATCGGTCAGGCAATTGCGACCGCAACCGAACTTCAGCCATTTGTCATGGGTGTGATTCTCTCCGTTTCGGTTGGAATCCTCCTCACGATGCCCACGAGCAGCGCAGCAATCTGCATTGCGATGAGCATCCCGAACGGGCTTGCAAACGCGGCGGCGGCTGTCGGCTGTGCCGCACATATGGTCGGCTTTGCCGTGATGAGCTTCCGAGAAAACCGCTGGGGCGGCTTGATCGCTCAGGGCTTGGGAACGAGTATGCTTCAAATTCCCAACATCTTCAAAAAACCCGTTCTCCTCGTTCCGCCCGTCATTGCAAGCGCGATCGTCGGCCCTCTTTCCACCTGTCTTTTCAAGCTCCACTGCGACGTTGCGGGAAGCGGAATGGGCACGGCAGGCTTGGTCGGCGTCATCGGAACGATTTCCGAATCCATTGCAAACGGAGTTCCCACCCTTACCTTAATTTTGGGAATTATTCTCCTCTTCTTCGTTCTTCCGGGCGTGATTTCTCTCCTTGTTTGCGAATGGATGAGAAAGAAAGACATCATCAAATTTGGAGACTTAAAGTTGGATTTATAACCGAAAATTCGTGAAAAATCTATAGTTTTTGTAAAAAGCGTACAAAAAAAACAGTTTTTTGTACGCTTTTCTATTGAATCGACACCAAAGAATGTGGTAAAATTGATATAATAAGGTTATTCATTCGGAGGGTTTTATGAACGTTGCAATCATCACGGGCGCTTCAAGCGGAATCGGAAAAGAATTCTTTCTCTCATTGAAAGAACGCAAAGAGCAATATGACGAGATCTGGGTGATTGCACGCAATCGCGAAAAGCTGGAAGAGCTCCGCGCACTCACCGAAACTCCCTTGCGCATCTTCTCGCTCGACCTTTCCAAAGACGAGGCATACGCCACGTTTGAACAGGCGTTGAAAGAGGAACAGCCCTCCATTCGCCTTCTCATCTGCGCAAGCGGATTCGGACGTTTTGAGAGCATCGAAAACGACGATCTTGCAACGTTGACGAATATGGTCGACCTCAACTGCAACGGTGTCATCGGCATCACGAAGCCTGCCATTCCGTACCTTTCGGAAGGAAGCCTTGTGATCGTCATTGCAAGCATTGCGGCAATGCAACCCATCCCTTACATCGCGACCTATGCAGCGAGCAAAGCGTTTGTCTTATCTTATGCACGCGCACTCAACCGTGAGCTGAAAAGTCACAAAAGCCGTTGCCTTGCGGTATGTCCGTTCTGGACGAAGACCGCCTTCTTTGACCGCGCAAAAAGTGAAAATCCCATCGTCAAGAAGTACGTCGTGATGTACGACCCCAAAGACATCGTCAAGCGCACGTGGCACGATGCAAAGAACAAGAGAAAAGACGTTTCCATCTGCGGCGCATATACCCGCGGCCAACGTCTTCTTGTTAAACTTCTTCCCCATCGCATCGTAATGAACGTCTGGATGAATCAACAAAAGTTAAAGTGATTTGAATTTATGGCAAAGGGTAAAAAGAAAAAATGGATGAAATTCCGTCATCGCGTCGTTCGCAATCTTGCTTCTCTCGTCTTACGACCGGTTTCGAAATTGAAGTACGGCATTCGCGTTGAACGTTTCAAAGAACAGGGAAAGCGTCAGTTTTTGATCCTCTTCAATCACCAGACTGCGTTTGATCAATTCTTCGTTGGGCTTGCATTCCGCGGCCCGGTTTACTACGTTGCAACAGAAGACCTCTTCTCGAACGGTTGGGTCTCCTCTCTCATTCGATATATCGTTGCTCCCATTCCCATCAAAAAGCAGTCCACAGACATCACGGCTGTGATGAACTGTATGCGCGTGGCTCGTGAAGGCGGAACGATCGCGATCGCCCCTGAGGGCAACCGCACGTTCAGCGGTAAAACGGAGCATATGAACCCTGCGATCGCCACCATGGCACGCAAGATGAAGCTTCCCATCGCCTTCTTCCGCATTGAGGGAGGGTACGGCGTTCAGCCGCGTTGGAGCGATGGCGTTCGAAAGGGCAAAATGCGAGCCTACGTCAGCCGCGTTCTTGAGCCTGATGACGTTGCAAAGATGAACAACGACGAGCTCTTCTCTGTCATTCAAAGTGAGCTCTTTGTTGACGAGGGTTCGGACACGGGGCTTTTTAAGAGCAAAAGGCGTGCGGAATACCTTGAGCGCGCAATGTACGTCTGCCCGTTCTGTGGTCTTTCCACCTTTGAAAGCCACGGAAATGAAATAGAATGTTTAAAGTGTCATCGCAAGGTCACATACGGAGAGAATAAGGAACTCAAAGGGGTTGGATTTGACTTCCCCTTCCGCTTCGTTTCGGCATGGTACGACGCGCAATGTGACTTCATCAACGCCTTTGACACGCGGGAACACACGCAAGAGCCGCTTTACCGCGACGAAGCGCGTTTTTCGGAAGTCATCGTTTATAAAAAGAAGGTTCTCATAGACAAGAATGCATCCATCGCCCTATACGGCGATCGAATCGTGATCAACGAGGGCTTGGAAACAGAAAAGCTTCTTGCTTTTGATGAAGTTTCCGTCGTTTCCGTTTTGGGAAGGAATAAGGTAAACATTTATCACCAAGACAAGATCTACCAATTGAAAGGAAGCCCGCGATTCAATGCGCTTCGCTTCGTCAATTTGTTTTACCGCCATAAAAACATCGTGAAAGGAGAAGAAAATGGAAAATTTTTGGGACTCTAGTGTTTGGGGATCATTCAATTTGATCGCAGTTTTGCTCATCGCCCTTTTGACGGCGAATCTCTTGAAGAGAACGTTCCCGTTCCTGCAAAAATCTCTCATCCCGACCTCGGTTTTGGGCGGACTCATTCTCCTGATCCTTTCGGTTATCTACAAGGAAATCACGGGCGAAAACGTCTTCAACACAGAGTTTTTCAACGGAAATGGTCTTGGTGAGTTGGAGGTCGTCACGTACCACACCCTGGCACTCGGCTTCATCGCGCAGACCTTGAAAACTTCGGACAAAAAACTGACAAAAGAGCGCGGTGTTGAGATCTTCAACACAGGCGTGACCACCGTCTCCACCTACCTCATGCAGGGCGTTCTCGGCATCGGCATCACCATCCTGATTGCCGCGTTCATCCTCCCCGACTTCTTCCCGGCGGCGGGCGTTCTTCTCCCGTTTGGATACGGACAGGGCACAGGGCAAGCCATGAATTATGGCTTGATGTACGAAGGGCTGGAAGCAGGCAAGAACTTTGTCGGCGGAAAGAACTTCGGGCTCACCGTCGCAGCGCTCGGTTTCTTGAGCGCAAGCATCGGAGGCGTCATTTACTTAAACGCAATGAAGCGCCGCGGAAAGATCATTGAAAGCAAGCTCCAGGATGGCGAACTCTTCGCCTCCTCCGTGCAATCCAGCAACGAGATTCCGATGAACGGAAGCATTGACAAGATCACCGTTCAGGTTGCGTTCATTGCCCTTTCTTACGTCATCACGTTCGGCATCATGAGCGGTCTTGGTCTTCTTCTCCCCGGGATGAAGCTGACAATCTTCGGATTCAACTTCCTCCTCGGCGTTCTTTCCGCAACTCTCGTCAAAGGCGTTTTGCAGTTCCTCAACAAGCGCCGCGTGATGAAGCGTCAGTACACGAACAATTTCCTTCTCACCCGCATTTCCAACTTCTTCTTTGACCTCATGGTCATCGCAGGAATCGCGGCGATCCAGATCGACCTCATCAAGCAGTACTGGTGGATCCTGTTGCTCCTCGGCGTCGTTGGCCTTGTCAGCACGTATGCTTACAATCGCTTCGTCGCGCGCAAGCTCTTTCAGAATTATGAAGACGAGCAGTTCCTCGCAATGTACGGCATGCTGACGGGAACGGCAAGCACGGGTATCGTTCTTCTCCGCGAGATCGACGGCGAGTTCAAAACCCCGGTTGCCGACAACCTCGTTTATCAGAACTTCCCTGCAATCGTCTTTGGATTCCCAATGATGTTGCTTGCAACGCTCGCGCCGAAAGATCCCATTTTGACATTGATCCTTCTTGCCGCATTCTTCCTTGTGATGAATGTCATCCTCTTCCGCGCACAGATCTTCAAGAAAAAGAAAACTGTCACCGAAACCAAATCCTCGGAAGAAGCACCCACGGAAGAATAACAAAACGATCCTTTGCTGCAAAGAAACTTTGCCGCACCTTATACAAATAACACAAAGAGGAAAAAACAATGAAAAAACTGATTGCAATTTTATGCTGTCTTCTGATGCTCTTTTCTTTCGTTGCTTGCGACGGAGAGCACACACACGCCTTCTCTGCCGAATGGGCAAACGATACAACCCACCATTGGCACGGTTGCAAGTTCCCCTGCCCCGAAACCTCGGATAAGGCAGAGCACACCTGGGATGACGGAACGGTCGTCAAAGAACCCACCAAAGATGAAGACGGCGAAATGAAGTATGCCTGCACCGTCTGCGGCGCAAAGAAGAATGAAGTTCTCGTGTTCAACGGTGTCGACGAGAAAACCTGGGCTGAGATGATCTCCGCCGAAACCTTTGAAAACTATACGCTTGTCGAAAAGATGTTTGTCGTCGAAGAAGGCGAAACGGACGTTACTGTCAAGTTCACGAAGGATAAAGTTTCCTTTAAAATGCATTCCTCAGACGAACCTATCTTGATGGAAGGCGAAGAAGCAAAGATGCAAAAGGGTACCTACGAGCAGGTCTATCTTGCGCTTTTGGCGGACTATGAAAACTTTGTTTACGACGCCGAAAGAGATCTCTTTGTCAACAACGGAACGGTCACCGTTGAAATTGATATGCTGCTTTACGACGTTTCCGCGGTCATCGTTATGAAAAATGCGGAAATCGTTCTTACCGATGATTACAAGATTGCATCGTTTGCTTGCGAATTTACGCAAACGACCACTACCCCGCGTGGAACCCATACAATAACAGTTGACTCGATTTGGACTTTCTCCGATTACGGAACAACCGTGATTGACTAATCAAAAAAACGTACAAACAAAAAAGCTCTCATTTTGAGAGCTTTTTTCTTTTCTGAAAAATCCATAATAGATCCCATTTAAAATCCTGACGTCAGTTTTGTTGACTCTTTCTCCAGCCAAGCGGAGAGAGCCCTTCCTTCTTCTTGAAAATTCTGGAAAAATAAAGTTGGTCGTCATATCCCACGGCAAAGGCAACTTCCAAAACACTTTTTTCCGTTTCCTTCAACAGTTTCTTCGCGACCTCCATTCGCTTATTGACCATATACTCCTTTGGCGAGATTCCAAATTTTTTGGAAAACTGTCTTGTGAGATGAGATGGATCAACACACAGCGTTTTTGCGATCTCAATGACGGTGATCTCCTTGTCAAAATGATGTTCGATGATGCTTTTTGCGCTGTCCGTCAAATCTGGAACGGTCTTAAAATTCGCTTCTTCCAAAAGGCAGGATAAAAATCGGTAGATCAGCCCGATCTGACGGTACCGTGCGTGTTCATAGCGATTTCCAATGCTCGCATAGAGCTCGTTTAACAATTCTTCCATCGTATAGTACTGCGCGGGATGCAAGATGGGATATTCCGCGCTCACGCCCAAATTCTTCACACAGGCATCCACGCTTTGTCCATATAACCCGACCCATTGAATGCTCCAAGGTGTGTCGGCGACGTAATGAATCTTTTCGCCGGGAAACATAATGAAAAGGTCCTGTGCTTTCAGTTTGATAGATTGCCCTTCCCGAAAGAAGGTTGCCTCCCCCTTGTTGACGAGAACAAAGAGATAATAATTCCGGCTTTCCGGACCGTACGTATGGTGGACGGACTCAATTCTCTTTCCGCAGTTATACATCCCAAGATCCGCATTTTCGTGAAGATCGCTGCCAAATTGAAACATGGTCGTGTCTTTCATCATTTTTCTCCTGTCTGCTCGTATAAACGAACGCTTTGATTCATCGTCATTATAGCACAAAACATCAAGAAAGTCCATATGTTTTCCTAAAAAATCCATTGTGTAAAATAACTCCCCGTGGTACAATTTAGGAAAATATGTTTATAAGGAGATTTCCAATGACAAATCTTACCTCACAAATGGTAAAGGATTATGCCAAGTCCATTGGCGCAGATCTTTGCGGCATCGCTTCGATGGACCGCTTTGAAGGTGCACCCAAGCAGCAAGATCCTCGCTACATCATGCCGCGCGCAAAAGCTTGCATCGTTTTAGCATTCCGCATTCCCCGTGGATACTTCCGAG
>JAZNLR010000004.1:0-5614 GCA_045579195.1 Clostridia bacterium
CAGAGGAAGAATACTCTTCATCACAAGTGGAGGACATTATGAAGTCGCATACTTTTATACGGTCTATTGAAAGATATGACGATAATTAAAGTGAGAATGTAAACATTTTTCGCACACTGACTTTTTATGGAAAACAAAAGAGACGGATTGCAACTTTTGTGTGAGAGTTTTTTGTTGTCAATCATTGAGGAAAGTGATATAATGTGACCATAAAAGGCGGTGACATGATGCAGAAAAAACTATGGAATAAGAATTTCACCTTATTGCTTCAAGGAAGCGCGGTCAGCACGATCGGCGACGTTATGTATAGCATAGCGATCGGATATTGGGTGTATCAAACGACGGGTTCCAGCGCGTTGATGGGTATCATGTCATCCATTTCGATGTTTGTCACGATGTTTCTGTCGCCATTCTGCGGCAGTATCGTGGACAAATGCAACCGGAAATGGCTGGTCGTTTGCATTGATATCGTGCAGGGCGTGGTGATGCTTGCGATCGGCGTGCTGGCGTATCTCAATGCGTTAAGCGTTCCAATTGTGCTTGCGGCAGCATTGATCGCGGCGTTTGGAGGCGTTTTTTATTCTCCCGCAATCAGCACCATGATGATAGACATCATTCCCCACGACGATATGGTGCGAGGGCAGTCCATATATTCGGGAATGGCTTCCATCATCAATTTGGTCGGCTCTGCATTTAGCGGCGTAATGGTCGCGTTCTTTGGCGTTCCACTTATCGTCGTTATCAACGGAATCAGCAATTTATATGCAGCCTGCTCTGAGCTTTTTGTGTGCGTTCCAAAAACTGTCCAGGAAAAGCAACCCGTCACGGCAAAGGGGATCTGGAAGGATTCAATGGCTGCGGTAAAAACCATATTTTCAGACGGATGCTTGCGCATTTTCATACCTTGCGGAATGCTGGTAAATCTGTTCGCGGCGGGATCCTTTGCGCTGATGCTTCCGTTTTGCATGGAAAAGGGATTTTCTGTCGATCTGTACGGTTATTTGATCGCCATTTACTCAACATCCTGCTTGGTGGCGGTTTTGTTGTTGGGGATCGTCAAGCTAAAGCCCAAAACGCAGTTTTGGTTTATGAGCCTTGGATTTTCACTTTCGGTCCTCTTTGCGATCGCCGTGTATCTTTCCCGGGATTTCGTTCTAATGTGTGTTCTCGCGTTCGCATTCGGATTTTTGAATTGTGTGGGCAACACGATTTTTAACGCGTCCATGATGTTGGCTTTGCCCGAAGAAAACAGAAGTGCAATGCTTGGCGTAATTCAATCCGGAACGGTGGGGGGCTCTGCCTTGTCTGCTGTGATTTACGGCTTCTTGGGAGAGTTATTTCCCTTGTTTATCGTGTTTGCGGTTGGAAGCGCTCTATCCCTTCCGATTATGATCTTTATGTGTTTCCACCCAAGAATCAAACGGTTTATTCAAGCCCCGAAAAGCATTGAAGAAGAACCGACCCAATCCTGACGAAAACTTGATAAAATTGAGTGCTGTCATTTTTGTTGACACACATTTAAAAAGGTGAGATTTGTTCGCAACACATTTCATCTTTTTTTTATTTGCAAAGCGTAAAAGAAAAGTTTTTTAGATGATAATGTTCGCTCTTTGACAAAGAAATAACAATCGATAAAAGCAAAATATTGATTTTTTACTTAGTAAATGGTATAATCAATACAGATTTAATATGGGAATTTTTGTGAAACCAAAGAAAAATCAGTAAAAATAACGAAACAAGGAGCAAAAACTTTATGTCTATCGCAGAGTTTTGGGGCCAGATGACGGGCAATCCGCTTCTGTTCATTGCCGTTGGCTTAACGCTTGGCGTTATTCTGGTCAACGGTTGGACAGATGCACCAAATGCGATTGCAACTTGCGTTGTGACGAGATGCATGAAGCCGAAAGCGGCGATTTTGATGGCGGCGCTGTTCAATTTCCTTGGTGTTTTTATCATGACGTTGGTCAACGCAACGGTTGCGGAAACCATCACGAAGATGGTAAATTTCGGAACGGATTCCAATGAGGCGATCATTGCTTTGAGCGCTGCGTTGTTTGCAATCGTCTTATGGGCAACGCTTGCGTGGGTGTTCGGCATCCCGACGAGTGAGAGCCACGCGCTGATTGCCGGCCTTACCGGAAGTGCAATTGCGTTGCATAACGGCTTGACCGGAGTGAACGGAGCTGAGTGGGTGAAGGTCATTTATGGAATTGGCATTTCGGTCGTTCTCGGCTTTGGCTTGGGATGGTTGGTCTGCAAAATCGTCACGAAGATTTGCTATAACATGAATCGCCCAAAAACGGAGCCGTTTTTCCGAGGCGCGCAAATTGCAGGTGCGGCATCGATGGCGTTTATGCATGGCGCACAGGACGGACAGAAGTTTATGGGCGTTATTCTCCTTTGCGTGTATATGGCAAACGGACAGGCCCTGCCTGCCGACATCAACATCCCCATCTGGTTGATGATCGTCTGTTCGGTGGTTATGGCCGCAGGAACGGCAATCGGCGGCAAGAAGATTATCAAATCCGTCGGTATGGATATGGTAAAGCTGGAAAAATATCAGGGATTTTCAGCTGATATTGCAGCGGCGGCATCGCTTTTGTGTTGTTCCATCTTCAGCCTTCCCGTTTCAACGACGCATGTGAAGACGACCGCAATCATGGGCGTTGGCGCAGTCAAGAGAGTTTCAGCAATCAACTTTGGCGTTGTAAAAGAGATGGTCTTAACGTGGGTTCTGACCTTCCCGGGATGCGGACTCGTGGGCTTTTTGATGACAAAATTGTTTATGTTCATATTCTAAAGAAAAGGAGAAAATAAAAATGGCAAAAGGCGATAAATTCTATTTTGAAAATTTTGTAAGCAACGCGGAACTTGCAAAAAAGGCCGCAAGCTATCTCGTGGAGTGCTTTGAAAACTATGATGCGGATAAAATTGAAGAGATGTTTGCAAAAATGCATGAGATCGAGCACAGCGCAGACATGAAGAAACACGAAATGCAAGAGGCGCTTGCAAAAGCGTTCGTGACTCCCGTTGACCGCGAAGATCTGGATATGCTCAGCCTCCAACTCGATGACGTTGTCGACTTGATCGAAGAAGTCTTGCAGAAGTTTTATATTTACGACATCAAAACAATCGATGCCCCTGCCATTGAATTTGCAAAGAACATCGTGAAGTCTTGCGACATTCTCTGCGAGATCATGAGTGAGTTTGAAAATTTCAAAAAGTCCAAAACCATTCATCCTCTGATCATCGCGATGAACGACGTGGAGGAGGATTGTGACAAACTCTATATGTCTTCCATGCGTGCGTTGACGAAAAACAGCACGAACGTTTTGGAAACGATCTCCTGGCGCAAGATCTATGAAAGCCTCGAGGCTTGTGCGGATGCTTGTGAGCACGTCAGCGAATGTATCGGTTCGGTTATCATGAAAAATACTTGATGAAAAAATAGAGAGCACAAAGAACACGGTCTTCTTGCCGTGTTCTTTTTTATATGGAAAGCGTTTTCCTCGTCTTCACAAATTGTGATTGGCAATTTTTCTTTTTCGATTGACAGCGCGAGTTTTGCATTGTATACTAAAAACAAAATTATGTAGGAGGCAACTATGGATTATTCTATTCGTCCGAAGTTTCATTTTAAGCCGAAAAAGGGTTGGATAAATGACCCGAACGGCTTGGTTTATTTTAAGGGATATTATCACATTTTTTACCAGCACCTTCCGAATTTTGAGCACCCTTGGAAAGAGCCTGTCTGTTGGGGGCACGCAAGAACGAAGGACTTTCTCACATTTGAAGAGCTTCCGCTTGCACTGATTCCGGACGAGGAATATGACAAGGGTGGCTGTTGGTCCGGAACGGCAATCGTCAAGGATGACGTGCTTTACGTCTTCTATGCATCGATTTCCCATCCTGAAGGATTGCCGCGCCGCATTGAGTCCGTTTCGGTCGCTTACTCAACGGACGGAATTCATTTTGAAAAGTATGCAAACAATCCCGTGATCCCCGGTTTCCCGGAGGATGGCGGCCCTGACTTCCGTGACCCTGCCGTGATGGCGGCAAATGGGAAGTTTTACCTCATCATGGCAACGGGGCATCCCGAGAGCAAGTCTGCGCGGCTGTTGCTGTATGAGAGCGAGGATCTTCTTCATTGGGAGTATAATGGCATTGCAAGCCAGTGGGAAAACTGCATCTATGCCGAATGTCCGTCATTCATGCAGACGGGGGAGCAGTTCCTTTTAACCGCATCTGTTTGCCCATCCGAAGCGGAGCGGCATTTTTACCTTCAATTTGGAGATTTTGAAGACGGATTCTTCTCTCCGCACACAATTGGAGAAGTGGATCAAGGCCCGGATCAATATGCAGGGCAGGTTTTCCGCGATCATAAAGGCCGTTGCATCTTGATTACGTGGATCCCAGGCTGGCCGTACTCCAACTGGGCGGAAAAAGACGTCGGATGTCTTTCCGTTCCGCGCGAGATTACGTTGCGCGACGGGAAGATCTATGGATACCCCATCGAGGAGGTTTGGAATCTGATGTCCGACACGGATCCTGCCGTCATCCGCACGGAAAAGGGCTTCATCATTGAGCGGACGCGCCGTGATCCCGTAATTTACGAGGGCGAGGTCACTGATTTGAAGATTATCCGCGATGAGCACGTTCTCGAGGTCTTTGTCAACGGCGGCGAGAAGATATACACCGTTCTGCTCTGATGAAAAGAAAGTGAAAACGCATCCTTTGATAGGATGCGTTTTTTTATCAAAATCTAAAAGTCCCAATTTTGCCGAAGCGGTTGAAAAAGGACGGTTTTATGTTATAATAGTAAGCAACGATTGAGGTTTTCTGCAAAGCGGAAAACACAAGCAAAGAAACGGAGGAAACAAAATGTCTTTGATCAAACACACCGAAGCCGCGCTCTATAAAATTGTGGACGACGTTAAGCGGTTTCGACACACGTTTGTCATTCTTGCGCAATCGCTTTACGTTGCGTACTTAATCTATGCGCTCGTGCGTGGGCAGGGAATCTGGTGGACGAATGCACTCTTGCTCGTCTTATCGCTGGCGTACTTCATCTTTTATCTTTCCACGTCCAACAAGATCGGAAAGGGGATCAAGGTGGTCAAGAAGAATGCCGCGCGGTTTTATAAGAGATTCAAGCTCGCAACGAACGGTTTCACGCTCGCAGTCACGATCTACACGCTTGTTCTTTCCATTCACGAGGTGGATGCGATCTCCATCGTTCTTGCCGCGGTCACGGCGCTCGGCTGGATCTTGCAGATCCTGCTGGAAGTTCTCAGCTCTTATGTCGAGCATTGCGTCGAGATGCTGAAGCTTGGGTTCAATATGGATATGGAAGCCTTTTTCGCAACCAAGATCGGAGGCCTTGCGAAGAAGACCATCGCAAGCGACTTTGAACCTGCCGCTCCCGATGGAAAATTCGGCAAGATGCGCGATTTCCTTATGCAAAAGGCGCAGGAGAGAGAAGAGATCCGCGCCCGAAAGAAAGAGGAAAAACGGGCCGCAAAACGCGAAAAACGCCGTTCCCAAAAGAAAAAGAGCAAGCCGCTTGCTCTGCCCGAAGGAACGGAAGAACAGGATGAATGAGATGAAAAAAAGG
>JAZNLR010000005.1:0-1752 GCA_045579195.1 Clostridia bacterium
TGATGGTGATGGGCGTGTCCATGATCTCAAGGAAACGGGAGAAACCCGTCATTCCACGCTGGAATTGCTCGGTGAATTGCACAAGCGTCATGATCGCGGAGAGAAGCGTCTGAACGTAAAGAAGGTAAGTGACGAGGTCGACTGAAGTGATCTTGCCGTCCACGATGAACAGCGCGCCTGCAAGCACGCACACGAGGTACATCACGCCGTCGAAGATCTTGATGCCGCTGTGGAAGACGCCCATATGGCGGTATGCATCCTTCTTTGTTCCGAGGAAGCGTTGATTGCCCTCTTCAAACTTCGTGCGTTCGATCTCCTCGTTCGCAAAGGATTTGACAACGCGGATACCGGAAAGACTGTCTTCAATGCCGGCGTTGATCTCGCCGACCACAACGCGCTGCGCCAGAAATGCTGCGCGCATTTTTTTATTATAGATATAGGCGAAAATTGCCATCAAGGGGAGAATGGCGAAGATGATAAGCGTGAGCGGAAGACTGACCGAAGAGAGGATCACGAACGAACCGATGATCTTGACGGATGCGATGAAGATCTCTTCCGGGCCGTGATGAGAAAGCTCCGTGATGTCAAAGAGGTCGCTTGTGATGCGGCTCATCAGCGTTCCGACCTTTGCGTCATCATAAAAGGAGTGAGGCAAGTGCATAAACTTGACGAAGAGGTCGCTTCTCATATCTGTTTCGATGCGTGCGCCCATGACGTGGCCGATGTTCGTGACGTAATAATAACATACGGTCTCCACAAGTTTGATGAACAGCATCACGCCGCCGATTGCAAGAACTGCCGAGAGCTCAAATCCTGCTTCTGAGCCGATGACGTCGTTTAAGAGCGTTCGAACGAGCATCGGGAACGCAAGCCCTGCCGCCGCCACCACGAATGCGCAGAAAAGGTCCAGAAAGAACACCTTTAAGTACGGTTTATAGTAGGGCAAAAATCTTGTGAGAATTCCTTTTTTCTTTTCCTTTTTCATCTTGTTTCCACAACACCTTTATAACAATTTGTTCAAGAAACAGTTTAGCACAAAGAAGCAAAAAAGACAAGGAAGCAAACCGCGTTTGGCGAATTTTGCGAAATTGATTAAAGTGTATGAAAACGTTTGACTTAATGCAGAATAAATGCTAAAATGTTTAGGCGCTAAATGATACTTGGGTTAGACTAAGCATTTTTAACGGAGACTATGGACGACGATTTATTAAAACAACTTCGGGAAAGCCCTGAAGTTCACATCGGTTTCAAACAGTTTACAAGGGACATTCGCGAGGGGATCGTTTCCTTCGTTGTTCTTGCGGAAGACATTGACGAGAGCATCAAGTTGAAAGTTCGTGTCGAGTGCGCCGCAAAGAAAGTTCCCGTTCACTTTGTTCCCAGCCGCATCCAGCTTGGCAAGGCGGTCGGAATTGAAGTTGCCGCATCCGTGGTGAGTGCGGTCTGTGAGAAACAGGAGTAAGCAAGCTGTTCGCTTTGAAGATTCAGAGCGTGATATAACAGAAATAAAAGAGGAGGTAATCAAATGCCCACAATCAACCAGCTGATTAAGCACGGAAGAGAGACTGCAGCGAAGAAGTCGAAATCCCCGATCTTGGATGAGTGCCCGCAGAGACGTGGTGTGTGTCTGTCTGTAACGACGACCTCGCCGAAGAAACCGAACTCGGCATTGCGTAAGATCGCGAGAGTTAGACTGACCAACGGCCAGGAAGGTACGGTGTACATCCCGGGAATCGGTCACAACCTTCAGGA
>JAZNLR010000006.1:0-14333 GCA_045579195.1 Clostridia bacterium
GTGCGAGTTCTTTCAACTTCTCGGTTGCAGAGACAACCTTGTCAACAAATGCGTGCTTTGCGCTTCTCTTCGTGGAGAAAGAGAGCATTGCAACGCGCGGCTCGATGCCTGCGATCGACTTTGCACTGTTTGCAGATGCAATTGCGATTGCAGCAAGCTGGTCATCCGTCGGATCAATATTTACAGCGCAATCACCAAAGACGAAGACATCGCTCTCGCGATATACACAGTTTTCAGGCATACACATAATGAAGCAGCTGGAAACAGTAGAAATTCCGGGAGCAGTCTTGATAATCTGAAGCGCAGGACGAAGGGTGTTTCCCGTCGAGTTAATTGCACCGGCGACCATACCGTCTGCATCCCCTGCCTTGATCATCAATGTCGCAAAATAAAGAGGATCTTGAGCAATCTTATTTGCCTCTTCCTCGGTCATTCCTTTTGCCTTTCTCAACTCATAGAGAATGGAAGCATATTTCGGAAGGTCAGCAGAGGTCTTCGGATCGATAACATTAACACCGTCCAAATTGACGTCCGGGCACTTTTCGCGAATCACGTTGATATCGCCGAGAATCGTTACCTTTGCAATCTTTTCCTTGACAATGATTTCAGAAGCACGGATGATTCTCTCTTCCTCACCTTCTGCAAGAACAACGTGTTTGCCGGCTTGTCTTGCTTTTTCTTTAATTTCTTCCATTAACTTTGACATAATCACACTCTCCTTAGAAAAAATACTGATTAAAATACTTTCATCTTGCAAAAAATGCTTTCTTTTTTTTCACCTATGATATAAACTAGAGGAAGAAAACATTTGCAAGCCGTAAATATCCTTGTAGATTATAATACTATTTTCAAAAAAAGTAAAGGTAAACAAAAGGCAAATATGAAAATTTCCGCAATAATCTCAGAATATAATCCTTTTCACAGCGGGCATGCATACCATATTGAAGAGACACGCAAAAAAACAAAGTGCGATGCTGTGATTGCCATTATGAGCGGAAATTTCGTTCAACGTGGCGAACCTGCCATCGCTGATAAATTCACGCGCGCAAAATGGGCCGTCAATCACGGAGTTGATGCCGTTTTGGAATTGCCAACTGTTTTTGCCTGCTCAAGCGCCGAGATCTTTGCGGAGGGTGCAATTCGCATTCTCTCCCAAATCCCTTCAGTCACTCACCTTTCTTTTGGATGTGAAACGCCTGATATTTTTAAATTGCAAACGCTTGCATCTGCCCTTTCAAATCCCTCAACAGACCTTCGCAGTGCTTTCAACGACGCCTCTTCCAAAGGGAATTCTTTTCCAAAAGCACAGGCCCTTGCCGTCGAACAAGTGCTTGGGAAAGAATTTTACGACTTGTTGAGTACGCCGAACAACACCCTCGCCATCACATATCTTACTGCTCTTGAGAAAATCGGTTCACACATTCACCCGTGTGCAATCGAACGAAAAGGAGCAAGCTATCACGAAACAGAGTTGAATTTTGAACATCCATCCGCAACGGCACTTCGCATTGCAATTGAAAACGGAACGTTGCAAAAAGGGATGCTTTTTCAAGACGTTTTTGAAGATTTGACCGATTTTACTACTTTTAACGATGAAAAACTGCAAAATATAGTACTCTATCTTCTTCGTTTGCGTTCAATTTCCGAGCTTTCTTCCATCAATGATGTCACAGAAGGTCTTGAAAACCGATTGAAGACTTGCGCAGAAAAGAACTTAACTTTAAGCGACACGCTTTCAGCTTGCAAAACCAAACGGTACACTATGGCACGTCTAAAACGAATCTTGATGAACGTTCTTTTAAATATCACAAAAGAGGATGCAAAGGATGCACTTGCAAACGCGAGATATGCTCACGTTCTTGCAGTTTCAAACAGAACGCCTTCCATCTTGAGTGAGCTTGCCAAAACACTCCCCTTGATCACGAAGAAAGCCGACTTTGATCATCTTACATCCACACCTGCGGCGCGCTCTTTGCAGATCGATCTTAGAGGAAGCAAAGCATATGCTTCAATTTCAAACACCGATCCACTTCTTGACTTCAAAAAGCCGCTTCAAATCATTTAATTTAAGTCTAATCAAACCTTTCTCTTCATATCTTTCAGTATGAAAAGAAAGGTTTTTTTATCGCTCTTAGCGCTGTTTTCAATCATTCTCTTTTTGTTTGATCCGAAATTTTATATGTCGTCATTTTTGAACGGCATTCTCCTTTGGGCAAACTGCGTATTACCCTCCCTCTTTCCGTTTTTCATTTTTTCGGGCATCCTTACTGCATCCGGAAGCATCCTGACGCTCTCCAACACAGTTGGAAAGCCTTTTTCACGTCTTTTTAAGCTTCCAAAGCTTGGTGCATATGTCTTTCTTCTAAGTATTTTTTCAGGCTATCCGGTTGGCGCAAGGACGATTTCTGAATTACACGAACAGAAGCTCATTTCCGACGATGAGGCCTCAAAGCTATGCGCGATCTGTTCGACTTCAGGCCCTATTTTCATTGTTGGAAGCGTTGGAGGCGCGATGTTTTCAAACGTGCGATTTGGATGGCTTCTCTTTTTTGTTCACGCATTCGCCGCTCTCTTCAATGGGCTTCTTTTTCGAAGAATTCCAACGCAAAATACAACCACTTCTTTTATTCTAAATAAAGAAGAGCCACGTTTTTCAGACGTGATTTTTCGCGCTTCCTCTGCAATCATCAACGTGGGAGCTTATGTTGCGCTCTTTTCACTTTTTAATGATATGTTGGCAAAGACAAACATTCTTTCAATTGCAATTTCACTTTTCAAATCCATCTTTCCCTTTCTCGAAGGCACACAAATTTCTGCGTTTTTATTTGGTATCATTGAATTGACGCGCGGCTGTTCAGAAATATCAAAACTTGGAGTTTCACCCGTGACGTTCATTCTCACTTCTGCTCTTCTTGGTTTTGGTGGAATTTCAATCAATCTTCAATGCCTTTCTTTTTTAGAACGTGCAAACGTAAAAAAATCGTCCTATCTGCTCATGAAAGCATCCCAGACGATCTTTTCCCTTGTTATTGCAGCGATCTTTTCAGTTTTCCTATTTTAATACGCTCCGATAAATTTAAAAAATGAAGAATGTTCTTTTAATTCTTCGATTGCAGCCTTTGAGTTTTCCTCCATGCAATCCCCTTCCACATCTACTAGAAAGTTATAACGTCCATATTCCGACTTCTTCGGTCTTGATTCAATCTTTGTCAAGTTCAAGTCATACTTTTCAAAGATGTTAAGTGCACGCAAAAGTCCACCGGGTCGATTTTCGATCTCGAAGATAACGGAAAACTTTTTTGTTCCGCTCACTGGATGAAACGCGTTCCGTGCGAGGAAAAATCGCGTTGCATTCTGCGCATAATCCATAATGTCAACAGGCCACATCTTCAAACTTGACGTCACTTGCTCTCCTGCAATCGCAACCGAATTCATGTCTGTCACTTTGGAAATTGCAGAGGAAGTGCTGTTTGTAAAATGTACGGTTGCACGAGGAAAATTCTCCTCAATGAAATGGCGACATTGCGCAGCAGCCTGAGCATGTGTATAAACATCGGTCACGTCTTCCCACTTTATTCCCTCAAGAGAATAAAGCCGATGACAGATGGGCAACAACAATTCCTTCTCAACAAAGAGATTCACCTCGTTTGTCAAAAGGTCAATGCATTCACTCACCGCACCCTCAACGGAATTTTCAATCGGAAAAACGATTGCATCAACTTCTCCGTTGTGGCAAGCATACATCAAATCTCTGAAATTTTTAAACGGCACCAGCTCATCATCTGTAAGCTTTCGCGCAGCAACCGATGAATAGCTTCCGTCGGGGCCCAAATAACCTGTCATTTTACCATTTCTCCGCAACCGTATAGATCAAGTTTTCAGTATCTTCCCAACCGATACAAGGGTCAGTGATAGACTGGCCAAACACCGTATTTGTTTTCTGGGCGCCTTCAACAAGGTAACTTTCGATCATAAATCCTTTTAGAACTTTTTTGATTTCAGGTTCATAAGAGGCACTCAAAAGAACATCATTGACGATTCGAATTTGCTCTTTATAACGCTTTCCAGAGTTTGAATGATTAGAGTCAATGATTACTGCAGGATTCTTCAATGCAGCACCCTGATATAACTCGATAAGCTCCATCAAATCCTCGTAATGATAGTTAGAACAGCTCTTTCCATTCTTGTCTTCCGAACCGCGCAAAACTGCGTGCGCATATTCATTTCCAGACGTCTTCACCTGGAACTGGTGATACTTAAAGACCTGACTGCTTTGTGTTGCATAAATCGAATTGATTTGAGACAACAAACTTCCGCTCATAGGATTTTTCATTCCAACGGGGATATCGATTCCACTGCAGACAAGACGATGCTGTTGATCTTCAACAGAACGTGCGCCCACCGCAACGTAGGACAAGAGATCTTCAACGTAGGCATAGTTTTCAGGATAGAGCATCTCATCTGCGGCGGTCAATCCAGAGCATTCAACTGCGTGAATGTGCATTTTTCGAAGCTCATAAATGCCCTTTTGGATGTTAGGATCTTTGTCCGGATCGGGTTGTGAAAAAATACCTTTATACCCAACGCCTTTCGTTCTTGGTTTATTTGTGTAAATACGCGGAACAAGAACGATCTTGTCCTGCACGCGCTCTTGAATTTTTCCCAAACGCGAAACGTACTCAACAACGGCATCCGGGTCATGCGCGGAGCAAGGACCGATAATTAGCATCAAACGTGCGTCTCGACCAGCAATGATGTCTTTTAAAGTCTTATCGCGCTGCGCTTTAATTTCCGCCAAAGCCTTCGGGAAAGCAACTTCTTGTAAGATTTCTTCAGGGTCAGCAACTTTCAGCAATTTTTCAAACATAGTTTACCTTCTTTATCGCAATTTCTTTTCTAAATAGATTCTTTGAATTTCTTCTTTTGCGCCATCGGGAACAAACTCAGTCAAATCCCCGTGATATTGCAAAAGTTCACGAACGATTTTGGAGCTGATGTGCATCTTGTCAGGATTCGTCGTAAGCATGACAACCTCAATTTCAGGATACAAGCTTTTGTTGACAGCACTGATATACGTTTCATATTCAAAATCAGTCGAATTTCTCAGTCCGCGTATTACCGTGGTGCACTTTTTTTTACGGCAAAAATCAACCAACAATCCATCAAACTCTTCGATCTCAACATTCGGGTCCTCACCGATTGCAAGCTTTAAAAATGCGACTCTTTCAGCAAAATCAAACATGGACTGTTTGCTGTTGTTTTTTAAAATCGCAACAGTTACACGCCCAAAAATCTTAACAGCACGTTTAATGATATCAACGTGTCCTTTTGTGACGGGATCAAAGCTTCCCGGGAAAATACACTTTGTCATACCAATCGTCTCCTAAAGAATTCTAAAACTGTCTTGCCGTATCTTCGCGAGTTAAAATGCTCCAATGTTTCAAACGAAAACGTAAACTTTTCATCTGCATCGTGTTCAAAGACAATCACGCCGTCTTCCGACAAATTGTCATTACTGTCCAGGATTTGCAAGGCTTCGATCCCAAGATTTTTATTATACGGAGGATCCAGAAAAATCAGGTCAAAGGCCCTTCCCTTTAATCTACTCAGTGCAAACTTAGCAGGAACATTATAGAGCTCGACGTCTACATTCAAATGTTCCGCATTCTTTTTGATGATTGCACAGCTTTCCTTTGAAATGTCACAAAGAACAGCGTGCTTTGCTCCACGACTTAAAGATTCAAACGAGAGATTTCCGGTTCCTGCAAACAAATCTAAAACAGTTGCATCAACAATCTGGAATTGCAGAATGGAAAACAGAGCCTCTTTTACTTTATCTGCCGTTGGGCGAATGCTTTCCCCTTGAAACTCAGAGAGCTTTCTTCCTCGAAATTTGCCACCAACAATTCGCAAAATCTCACCTCGTTAACGAATAATTCCGTCTTTATGATAAAGCGCGGACTTTCTTTTGAACTCCATCTGACGCTTATCAAAGATATAACCCGTCAAATGATATGTCAACCCAAATGTTACAATGTTCAACGGAAGCGCAATCAAAAGAATGTAAACTGACATTTCCGCATTCAAAATAAAGAACGGAAGAAAGTAAACGTTATATGCAAGCTTTGCAATTGCCGCGCTCCATGCACCGATTGCAGTTCCCGCGCAAAACACATAAATGAGAAGCAAAATGATCAACGGCAGACATACAAGAACGCCGCCAACATATCCCTTTATTGTACGGTACTCCTTTAAGCGCTTTTGCTTCGGAAGCATCTCTCCTCTCGACATACGAACGCGATTATTGTTTAAAACGGTAAAATCAGCAACGGCCTGAGCACGAGCAATCAATCCGACCAAAGCAACGCTTGCCACCAAAACAACAAGAAGCAAAATAAAACAAAGTAGCCAATGCCACTTTTCATTGAAAGAACCGATCACAAGCGACACCATGGAAAAAATCATAGTGAAGAGAAAGCAAAGAAATGAACTCTTAAAAATTCCTGACCAGCCTTTCAAAACATCTAAAAACATAATTACAATCCTTCCTTTTTCGAAATAAACCGCAGTTCCGTCAGGATGGCATCGACCCTCCTGTCGTGTGCTTCCATATTCACATTTTCACAAAGTTGAAACTCGTGGGCAAGTGCAATGCTGATGCCGTCAAATTCTGTCAAAAAACGGTCGTAAAAGCCTCCACCCATGCCAAGGCGACCAAAGCTCTTGTCTACCGCAACACAGGGAAGAATCGCAACGTCAACCGCAGAAGGAGCAACAGCCCCCTCCTCCCTTTCAGGTTGCATAACGCCCATCGTTTGAACAAGCTTCATATCTTCTTCATATGGAACAATTAACATTTCTCCATCTTTGAGAAGCGGAACAAAAACGAGCTTGTCCCTTTTTAATAAATCAGAGATAATTCGCTTTGTCGATGCCTCTCTTCCAACCGAAAGATAGACGAAAAAAGTTTGTCCCAGCAAATATAACTCATTTTCTTGATAAATTTGAAAACACTTTCTTTCATTTTCGTCAAGAGTTTCTTCTGAAATCATTGCTCGCAACGAACGAAAGTATTTTCGCATTTCTTTCTTTTCCATCATACCATCACAAACGGAGTTCTTCCATTTGGCTGTGTCAAGATCTCGTGCGGAACCGTTTTTGCAAGAGCCGCAAGCTCATCTGCAGGACAGTGATCACCGATGAGTTCAACGAAGTCCCCCACAAGAACATCTGAAACGTTTGAAACGTCAATAAACAACGCATCCATGCAGATGTTTCCAACAATGGAGCAGCGCTTCCCACGCAAGAAAACAAAACCTTTGTTTGAAAGCGACCGCAAATATCCATCGCCATATCCACAGCGAACGACGGCAATCTTCAGAACTTTATCTGCAACGAACCCTTTCCCATATCCAATGTACTCTCCTTTTTCAATCCGCTTAATCTGGACAATTGGAGCAAACATCGAAAGAACAGGTTTTAAAGAGAGCTTACATTCTTTTGCATAGCCAAACGCCGCAATACCACATCGAACCATATCAAATGCACAGCGCGCATCAAAAAGACTTTCACTTGCGGCAATATGACGAATCAAATTTATCTTTTTCGATAAAATAGGTCCAATTGCACTTATAAAACACTTCAATTGTGCAATTCTCATCCCCTCGTTTCCTGCACATGGAAAATGCGAATAAACGCCACGAATTGAAACGTTTTTCACTGCTTGCAATTCATCAAATGCCCAAGCAAGCAGCCGTTCACTTGAAAAGCCAAAACGGTGCATTCCAACGTCGAACTTTAAATGAACGTTGATGGGAAGTCCTGAACTTTCAGCTGCGGCTTGCTTGATCAACTTTACGGATTCGACATCAGAAAGCGTCAAAATCACGCCGTTTTTCAAGAGTTTTGGAAGCTCTCTTGGAAACACGCGACCAAGCAATAAAAGAGGTTTTTGTGGACAAACTTGCCTCAATAAAAAGGCCTCTTGCGCGGTTGCAACGCAAAAGCAGTGAACCAAGTTTTCGACGCGTTTAGAACATGGAATCAATCCGTGCCCATAGGCATTTGCCTTGACGACAAAAGCAAACCGAACACGATTTGGAAGTCTCTTTCGTATGATTCGAACATTTTCTTCGAGCCGTTCAAGGTCGACTCTCAAAACCAAAGAGCTCTCCGTTTCCCATCACTCCGATTTTTAGATTTGGTCAATCACCTTAATTCCGTTTTCTTTGAGGTACTCAGCAGTCGCCTCCGCATCGTCAACACGGAAGAGGATGATCGCAGTCTTATGCTCCGTTCTTGCGAAAGAATAGAGATATCCAACGCTGATATGATTCTCCGTCAACAGGCTCATCACTTCTGCAAGACCTGCAGGCTTATCGGAAACTTCAACGCCAATGAGAGAGTTCACGCTCACAGTAAACCCTGCAGCTCTAAGCTCTGCAACCGCGCGGTCGTTATCCGTCGTGATAAAACGGACGATTCCAAAATCAGCGGTGTCTGCAATGGAGAGAACCAAAAGATCGATTCCAGCATTTCCAAGAACTTCCGTCAACTTATGCAGTCTTCCCGCTCTGTTTTCCATAAATACGGACAATTGCTTAATCATAATATCCTCCTTAATTCTATGCAAAACAATCAGTGATTGTTAAAACAGTTTTCGATTGTCGATCACGCGTTTTGCCTTTCCTTCGCTTCTCGGAATTCTTCCGGGCTCAACCAGCGTGATCTCTGCCTTCAGATTCAAAACGGAGAAAAGATCGTGTTGCAGTTTCTTCTTGACGTTTTGAATAGACTTAATCTCATCGGAGAAGAGCTTCTCCGTCATCTCGACCTGAATTTCAAGCGTATCCAACAGACCATCGCGATTTACGATAATCTGATAATGCGGTGCAATATCGCCCGGCAAATTCACAATAACCGATTCAATCTGCGACGGGAAGACGTTGATTCCGCGAATGATAAGCATATCATCCGAACGGCCGAGAACCTTGTTCATGCGGACAGTCGTTCTTCCGCAAGCACATTTTTCCTGATTGAGTGACGTGATGTCACGCGTGCGGTAACGGATGAGCGGCATACCCTCTTTCGTGATGGTTGTGAAAACCAGCTCTCCCTTTTCCCCGTACGGCAACGGCTCAAGGGTTTCGGGATCCACAATTTCAGGGATAAAGTGATCTTCCTGAATGTGAGAACCGTTTTTAAATTCACACTCCATCGAAACACCGGGACCGATGATTTCACTTAAGCCGTAGATATCGAGTGCTGTAATATTCAGCTTTTTCTCAATTTCAGCGCGGATTTCATCCGTCCAAGGCTCAGCACCAAAACATCCCGCTTTCAAGGAAAGTTCAGAAACATCAACACCTTCATTTTTCAATTCATCTGCAATAAAAAGCGCATACGACGGCGTACAGCAAATGATGTCAGCGCCAAAATCTTTCAGAAGCATAATCTGCTTCTTTGTGTTTCCGCTGGACATTGGAACGGTTGCTGCGCCAAGTTTTTCCGCGCCGTAATGTGCACCAAGTCCGCCGGTAAAGAGTCCGTATCCGTACGCAACATGAACGGTTGAGCCTTTATCGCCTCCTGCCATGCTCAAAGAACGCGCAACAACTTCAGACCAAACCTCAATATCGTTCTTCGTATATCCGACAACGGTCGGCTTTCCGGTCGTTCCGCTGGATGCATGGATTCTGATAATCTCGCTCTTGGGCACTGCAAACAGACCAAACGGATAATCATCACGCAAATCCTGCTTGACCGTGAACGGCAATTTTGAAAGATCACGCACAGAATGAATGTCCGCAGGCGTCAGTTTCAGCGCATCCATTTTCTTTCGATAGGACGGAACGTTGTCATATACACGCTTAACAACTTTCTTCAAGCGCTCACTTTGGAGATTCTCCATTTCTGAACGGGAAAGGGTTTCATATTCGGGATTAAAAATCTTGCCTAACATCAATGTTCTCCTTTTATTTCAGCATTATATCCAAGCGAGAAAGCGCGCTCGTTCAACGTCAAGAATTTTTCAGGAACGGATGCACGCAATGCCGCCAGCATCTTTTCACAGTCAAGATTGAGAAGCTTTGTTAAGTACCCAATCATAACAACATTAACAGCTTTGATGTTGCCTGCCTCTTTCGCAAGAGCCTGCGCATCAATAAGATTGACATTGGGGGTATATTTGTGCATGCGTTCAATAAGATCGACCGGGTACTCTGCGGCGCCAAAAAGAACGGGCATCGGCATGATCTTTTGAACGTTTGCAACGATTGCTCCATCAGGCTTAACGTAATTTGACCAACGAGCACCTTCCAACTGCTCAAAAGCGAGAACGACGTCTGCAGTTCCTTCCGTCAAGGTCGGCGAATAAACGCGTTCCCCCATTTTTACGTACGTCACGACGCTTCCACCGCGCTGAGACATTCCGTGGACTTCACTCAGTTTGCAGTCCAATCCGTTCGCAATGGCGAATTCACCCAAAATTCTGCTTGCAAGCAACGTTCCCTGTCCACCGACACCAACTATCATAATTTTACATTCCATAGCTGTTACCTCTCAATCGCACCAAACGGACAAATCTGCGAACAGACGCCGCAACCGACACACGCATTCGGATCAATCGAAACAACACCGTTTTGATATGAGATCGAAGGGCATCCGATCTTTAAACATGCCTTGCACTGTTTGCAACGATCCGTGATCACAAACGGCTCTGCCTTGATCTTTCCAAGGAGAACGCACGGGCGCTTTGCAATAATAACAGAGAATTCTTCTGCAGCAGTCTCCGCTTTAACAACAGCCTCAACTTTCGCAACGTCATATGCATGAACTGTTGTTACACGGGAAACCCCGCAAGCCTTCACAAGCGCTTCTAGATCAAGCTTCGTCGTTGGCGTTCCCTTGATGGTATATCCGGTCGCAGGATGGTTTTGATGCCCCGTCATGCCAGTCGTGGAGTTATCAAGAATGATAAGCGTTCCAACACCTTTGTTATAAACCGAGTCGATTACACCTGTGATTCCACTGTGAATGAATGTGGAATCGCCAATTACAGAAACAGTGTTCTTCGCACTTTCAATGCCACGCGCTTTTTCATATCCAAGCGCCATTCCAACACTTGCCCCCATGCACACAACAGCATCCACAGCATTGAGCGGCGCTGCTGAACCAAGAGAATAACACCCGATATCTCCAAAGACGTTCATCTTGAGTTTTCTTAAAACGTGGAAGACACCACGATGCGGACATCCAGCACACATGACAGGAGGCCTTGCAGGCAAATCCGCTTCTCCTTTCACGATCTGCTCCCCAAAGAGACGTTCTCGAATATCCGAAACAGAAATCTCACCCTGAACGGAAAAAACATCTTTTCCGTGGCAATCGATTCCGTTTGCCTTCATCTGTTTTTCAAAGAACGGTTCAAGTTCTTCGATGACAATGACTTTTTTAACCTTGCTTGCAAATTCTGCAAGTTTCTTAAGCGGTAGCGGATAAACCAACCCAAGCTTGAAGACGGAAGCTTCCGGATATGCCTCTTTGACTGTCTGATAAACACAGCCTGAGCAGACAATTCCGACCTCGTCGGAAAGATACTCAACGCTGTTCAGACTGGTTTCTTCCGCAAACGCCGCAAGGTCTTTCATGCGCTGTTCCACAGCAACGTGACGGACACGAGCACGCGCAGGAATCATAACGTACTTTTCAGGTTTTCTGGAAAATTCCTTCAACTCCGGAACAACACGATCCTCAAAAGAAACAAGGCTTCTGCTGTGTGCAACGCGCGTTGTCATGCGGTAAAGAACGGGCGTGTCAAACTGTTCTGAGATCGCATATGCAGCTTTGATAAAGTCCTTTGCTTCCTGGCTATCCGCAGGTTCAATCATCGGCAAGTGCGCACTGCGCGCATAAAAACGGCTGTCCTGCTCGTTTTGTGAGGAATGCATTCCAGGGTCATCTGCAACAACAATCACCGCGCCACCATTGACTCCCGTATACGCGAACGTGAACATCGGATCTGCCGCAACGTTTAAACCGACATGCTTCATACAAACAAGCGAACGTGCCCCCGCAAAGGAAGCACCGATCGCAACTTCCATTGCAACCTTTTCATTCGGCGACCATTCGGAGTATACCTCGTCATATTTTGAAATCTCCTCCGTGATCTCCGTGCTCGGTGTGCCGGGATACGCAGCCGAAACTGTGACGCCTGCTTCGTATGCTCCGCGTGCAACAGCAGCATTTCCAAGTAGTATCTTTTTCATATGTCCTCCAACGATTTTAGAGTTTTCTCAAATCCTTAACGCGCTTCGTCTTTCCCTCGTATCTCGTGAGCGACAGCGGTTCAACGAGCTTGACCTTTGCATCCAACTGCAAAACTGTCTTTAACTTATCATGAACGAGCGCCTGAAGGCGTTGCAATTTCCCAAAATCTGTTAAAAGTTCATCGTTGACAACCTCAACGTAAACTTCCAAAATGTCCAAATAGTTCTCACGTTTAACGACGATCTCATAGTGATTGCCGACTTCTTCGATATTCATCAGAACAGCCTCAATCTGCGACGGGAAAACATTGACCCCACGAATGATCAACATATCATCCGTTCTACCCTTGATCTTCCGCATACGAACACTCGTTCTGCCGCACTTACAAGGCTCATAATTCAAGCTTGTGATATCCTTTGTGCGATAGCGCAAGATCGGCATTCCTTCTTTTGCCAAGGTGGTCAAAACAAGCTCACCCTCCTCTCCCTCAGGAAGCTGACGGTTTTCCTCGATGTTGACGATTTCGGGATAGAACATGTCTTCATTGATATGCATTCCCGTTCTGAGATAGCAATCGCCCGCAACGCCGGGGCCACTCAACTCTGTCAGTCCATAATTATCTGTCGAGAGAATCCCAAGAAGTTGAGTAAGCTGCTGATGCATCTCTTCTGTGGAAGCTTCCGCACCGAACATTCCAAGCCGTAGGTTAAAGTCTTCCTTGGTCAATCCCATTTTGCGAATAGTTTCCGCAATATACATTGCATATGACGGGGTTGCAACGAGAGCGGTCGTTTTAAAATCTTTCATGATCATAATCTGACGCTCTGTATTTCCGCTTGAAATTGGAATAACTGACGCACCAACCTTTTCCCATCCCTGGTGAAGGCCGTGAGCGCCTGTAAATAAGCCGTATCCAAAGGCGATTTGAACGATGTCTTCCGAGCTGCCCCCAACGGCAACGATCATTCGTGCCATAGCGTCAGACCACATATCAAGGTCTCGTTTCGTATAGCCCCCAACGATGGGTTTTCCAGTCGTTCCACTTGAAGCATGTAAACGAACAATTTCTTTCATCGGAACTGCAAACAGGCCGTAAGGATAGTTATCTCGCAAGTCATCCTTCGTCGTATACGGAATGAGCGTGATATCTTTGAGCGTTTGAATATGTTCGGGTTTCAATCCGATTGCATCAAACTTCTTTCGATACATTGGAACGTTATCATAAACGTAACGAACGGTATGTTTCAGGCGTTCCAACTGGAGCGCATTCATTTCTTTTCGAGACATTGTCTCAATTTCTTTGTCAAAAAACGCCATGGTTCTTCCTCTTAAAGTTTGTTCTTATTATTTTAACACAATCAATGTCATTATGCAAGAAAATGAGTATTTATCAATTTAAAAAATGAATAAAATCACAAAAATCTTACAAAAAAAAGAGATAAACAAATAGTTTATCTCTTAATAGACGACTTGAACGCTTAATTTCTGTTAAAGTTAATCAAACATCCTGCCTGAATAATCTTGCGCTCATCTTCCGTCAAGGGATCCATCGTCAACAAAATCTCCGAAATAATGCCGTCCCGAATCAGTTTTGCAGGAATCTCTTTTGCACCCATTTGCAGCTTTCCAAGCACATCCTCGATGAAGACAAAATCTCCAACTTCAAAACAATTTTCTGAAATTCTTAAGGGCAACATTCCCCAGTTGATCAAGTTGCTGCGATAGCGCTTGGTGGCGTACTCAACTGCGATGTTTGCAAGGCCTCCTAATACACGTTGGCAAGACGCCGCCTGTTCACGCGCAGAACCGTCGCCCGGCTTATTTGCAAAGACGAAGCTTCCGATCTCTGTTTCCTCAGCACTTGCTCCACAGAGTTCCAATGCGTTTTCAAATGCTGTGTCAAGCGCTTTTCCTTCTTGACGCAACAGTTCTTGCGCTTTCGTCGCTTTTGCGCGAGAGACGTACTTCGGGTCCTTCCTGGAAAGTGCAAATTCCGCAAGACGAAGTGGATTGGAGCGGTAAGACGAGGTCTCCCCCGAAGGAAGTCGGAGGCCAAGCGGTCTTAG
>JAZNLR010000007.1:0-10918 GCA_045579195.1 Clostridia bacterium
GCAAGACCTTCCAATGCCCTTCGCGTATCGAAATATCCCATTCTTAAATTCGGAACGGTCGCCTCAGGCTCAAACTTAAATATAAATCCAAGATCTTCAGAGGGTGAGATCTCCAAAACCTCAGCCTCGCTTTCGATCCGTTTTTTACAAACGCCGACCGCAAGTGTTCGGATAGCAAAGATCTTGTGATACCCCTTCTCGATCAGCATATTTACCGGGCAGTTGTCATACAGCCCGCCATCGAGGAAGGAACGCCCGTTGATCTTCGGCGGTTTAAGCCCCGGGAAGGTCGCACTTGCCATAATGTAATTGAGGAGCTCTCCTTGCGGAATGGACTCTTTATAGAGCATATGCGGTTTCAACGACGGCATCTCCACAGTCACAAGCCCAAAATCCGTCTTGGACGCACGCACCCGCTCCTCGTCGATATAGCGCGAGAGAAAACTCCTGATGCGCTCGGTGTCCACGCCCTTGTTCTTAATGGCGATGCGAATCTGTGCGCCGAGATAATGCAACGTTTCTTTTGTCACGCGCTCACGGAAGATCTTTTGGATCTTCTCATCTTCAAAGTCGAAAAGGTCAATGGTCTTGACCGACGTCCAAAGCTCGTAAGCCCGGTCAAAATCACCCTGCGCAAACATTGCAGAGTTGATCGCCCCGATGGACGTTCCGACAAAGCCGTTAAAACGATACCCTGCGTCCAACAGCGCTCGCACTGCACCCATGTGGTACGCACCGCGCGATCCGCCGCCTTCCAATGCTACTCCAACCATGTCCTCTCCTCCTTTTTTCTAAAAATACGATACCACAAGCGTCAGGCAAAGTCAACGCGTTCGACAAAATAATTCCGCTTTCACAAAGATTTCACACACGAAAAAATTTGCCGTTTTGGAGTGCTATTTTGAAAGAAGTCAAAGAAAAAGGCCTGCCGTTAGTGCAAGCCTTTTTTTCATCAATGCATTTCAAAGTCCTTATAGACAAATTGGTCGAGTCCGGAAGAGACTCCGATCTCCTCATGCGCCATCTCACGCAACTTATACTTTTGAATCTTTCCGCTCGCCGTCATCGGGAACTTATCAAGGAAACGAACGTAACGCGGAACTTTGTGGCGCGCCATGTTCGCAAAGACGTAATTCTTGATCTCCTCTTCGGTGCGTTCAACGCCCTTTTTCGGCACGATATACGCCATGGTCTCCTCGCCGTACTTCTCGCTCGGAACAGCAACGATCTGAACATCTGAAACGCCGGGGTACGTATAGATAAAGTCCTCGATCTCCTTCGGGTAGATGTTCTCGCCGCCGCGGATGATCATATCCTTCAAACGGCCGGTGATGCGATAATATCCGTTCTCATCCACCATCGCGATGTCTCCCGTATGCAACCAGCCATCCTTATCGATGGCCTCTGCGGTCTCCTTGGGCATGTTGTAATATCCCTTCATAATGTTATACCCGCGCGCACAGAACTCACCCGGAACGTTCGGAGGCAAGGTCTCTCCCGTTTCAATGTCAACGATCTTGCATTCCACGTTGGGCATTGCCTTTCCGACCGTTTCAACGCGAAGCTCAAGGCTGTCATTGACGGTGGTCATCGTGCAAGCGGGCGAAGCTTCGGTCTGACCGTACGTAATGGTGATGTCGCGCATATTCATCTCTTCGATGACGCGGCGCATGATCTTGATCGGGCAAGGCGATCCCGCCATAATGCCCGTGCGGAGCGAAGAGAAGTTATACTTTTTAAAGTCTCGGTGCTCCAGCATTCCGATGAACATCGTGGGGACGCCGTGCACTGCCGTACAGCGCTCATATTCAATGGTATGCATGACCTTCATCGGTGTGTAGAACAACAGCGGAACCATGGTTGCGCCGTGCGTGAGGCAGGCCATAATCGCAAGAACAAGGCCAAAACAATGGAAGAACGGAACGGGGATGCAGAGGCGGTCGCGCTCGGTGAATGCCATGCAATCACCAATCGCCTTTCCGTTGTTGACAATGTTGTAATGCGTGAGCATAACGCCCTTCGGGAAACCCGTTGTTCCCGATGTGTACTGCATGTTGACGATGTCGTCAGGATGGCAAGAATCCTTGCGCTTCTGGTAAGCCTCGTCCGAGATGTCCATGCCGTATTCCTTCAAGTGACTCCAGTGGAACATTCCGTGATAGTGATTGTCGAGGGAGACGACGCACTTGAGGTGCGGAAGAACGTCAGAATGCAATCTTCCCGGCTCACTCGTTCTGATCTCAGGACAGAGCTCGTAAAGGATCTGCTCGCAGTCGATGTCTTTCAATCCGTCGCAAACGAACAGCGCCTTCGATTCGGACTGCTGCATCAGATAACGGAACTCTTGAATCTTGTAATTCGTGTTGACGGTCACGAGAACGCAACCGATCTTTGCGGTCGCAAGAAGCAAAACGAGCCACTCGGGATAGTTCGTTGCCCAAATTGCAACGTGGTCACCCTTTTGAAAGCCCAGCCCCATCAATCCACGGGCAATTGCGTCAACTTCACGGTTCAGCTCGGAATACGTCCAGTTGACCTCTCGCTCAATGTACTTTACGGCTTGGTTGTTCGGAAACCGCTCTGCCATTTCTTCGAGCAGCATTCCCACTGTCTTGTTCCACATTTCAGCCATAATTGTCTCTCCTTTATGTCAATTAAAATTCAGTCTTTTCCTGTCGCGAGAAGAGTTCGGATAAGATCTCGATCGGATCCCCCTCTCGCTCTAAAATGCGCCGCACGGCCGACGTGATCGGAAGCTCCACGCCGTACTTTTCCGAAAGCGCAAGCATCGCATAAACCGTCGGAACACCCTCTGCAAGGCGGTCAAACTCCTTCCCCTGCACGAAGCATTCCCCAAAGCGTCTGTTGTGGGAGTGTGGCGAGAACAGCGTCGTTTCATAATCTCCCAAATGGCTTAAGGAATATGCGGAAATCTCGTTTCCGCCCATTGCGCGGATGAGCCGCGCGACCTCACGCGCACCGCGCGCCATCAGCGGGCCTTTCAGCGTGACGTACCCCTTGCCGTCCAACATCCCTGCCGCAATTCCAAAGACGTTCTTCGCCGCCGCCCCGACCTCCGTTCCGAGAAGGTCTGCTCCACGATAAAAGCGGATGAGGTCGCTTCGGAAAGCATCAATGACGAAAAGTGTCAAATCTGCATTCAACGAGTCGACGACCATGCAGTTTGGAATGCGCTTCACGAAGTCCTGAATGTGTCCGGGGCCTACCCAAACGGCGGTCTTCTGTGGGTCGATCCCTTCCTCTGATGCAATCTCTGAAAGGCGCTTGCCCGTTCCCACTTCCAATCCCTTCATACAAAGGACGAACGCTTTTCCCGTTTGATCAAAGCAGGCGATGCGCCTTGCCAAGGAGCGAAACCCTTGTGCGCTGATGGACACAATGACGATGTCCGCACGATTGACGGCAAACTCAAGATCGCTCGAAAGCGTGATCTTTTCATTGAGTGTGACAAAAGCATTGCTTCGGGTCTGTTTGAGCTCTTCAAAAGAGCGTCTTTGTTCCTCACCCCAAAGGACAACGTCATGTCCTTGCTCGTTTGCGTACCAAGCGAGGAAAGACCCCCAACGGCCACAGCCAAGAACTGAAACCTTCATTCTTTCTCCTAACAAAAAAAATAACGCCGAGTAAAGTGAATTTACGCGACGTCTTCGAAAAAACAATCTATCTTGCGTACAACGGATGCACGCCCTTCACTTTATCAACCGCTTATCGCGCGGAACACTCTTCTTGATTCTTTTTCGGCAACAGAAAAAGCCCCTCAAGCGTTAGGGGTAGAAGAACCAACGTCAATTTTGCAGTCAACAAAGCGTTCATCTGTCTTTGCGCTTCAACCGAAGCACCCTCCAAATGGAAATTACAATCATTTTATCACAACACTTTTTCAGTGTCAAGATTTTTATGCCGCCTTTTGAATTTTTATAAAAAAAAAGAGACCGCGTTTTGCGGTCTCCCAAAAGTAGCTTTTAAAGCCTGCTTTTCAAATAATTCAAGAAGTAATCGTAATATACGCCAAGATGCTTGACCATCTCGCTGTCCCCAAGGAATGCGGCATAAGCCTCTTTGGGCGACATCGTTTCGTAGTACGCCTTTGCCGCCGCGACCTTTTCGGTCAGCATTTCCTTTTGCGCACGGTTTTCAATGCCGAGGTCATTGCTCTCCTCAAGGCGCTTATAATCCTCTGCGGCTTTATCTGCAAGGGCATTTTCGCGTTCGAATTGGAATTTACTCTCCTTTTCCGCGAGCTGATTGTTGTACTCCAAAACCTCGTCCTCACGCTTTTGGCGCTCCGTTGTCATCTCGTTGATGCGTTCCTGAAGTTCCACGGCGTACGCAAGCTCATAACCCTTCATCGCATTCTGCTTCTTCTGCTCAAGTGATGCGATCTCCGAATTGAGCGCGGCGATCTCGTTTGCCGCCTTGGACGTGTACGCAATGCTTGCATCCGTCTTTTCACGATCGAAGGCGTCGATCTGCCCCATGATGACCGACGAACGCGCAAGCCCACGCTTGAGGGCGTTGTTTTCTGCCTCCTCGCGGCGCGCGGCATATGTCTTTTCTATGTTGTTCAAGGTCTCCGAAAGGGCGTTTTTGACGCCTTCCTTCTTCTCACTGAGAGTCTTTTTCTCTCCCGCAAGCTCACTTTCGAGATTTTGCAGGCGATCGAAATAACTCTTTGAGAGAAGCTTTGTTGCCTCCTCGTAGATCTCCGCATCGCTAAGCCCGGTATATTCCTTCTTTGTCATCCCCAGAGTCGTGGGATATTCCACGTCATAAATGCTGCCCGTCGTCTTGTCGGGCAAGTCGTACTTTTTGTCGATTTTCTCAAGCTCTTCCAAGAGCTTACTTTTTTCGCTCTTGACCGCTTCGGTCGTGACGGGGCTTTGATTTGCATAAGCAAGATTTTCAAAGTCCGCCAGCGTGATTGGAATGATATTTGCTCTCATTTTTCCTCCGTCATTCGGCGTCCGTCACGATGAGAACGCCATTGTTTTTCTTTTCTGCGTGTCCGCCTGAAAACGGAACGTAAGCATCGCAAAAGGCGACCGTTTTCGCATTTTGCAAAGTGCCGTCTTCCTTGATCGTCCAGCGCGTCACAAGTCCGTTCTGCGCACAAAACACAAACGTCTCCCCGCCTTCGGAATTTCCCGAAAGTGCACTTCCTTTTCCTAAGCTGACCGTCTTTCCAAACTGCATAAGCTCCCCCCTTTATTCTGCCGCGCTTGCGATCGTGAGCGTGACGCTCTTATCAGAAAGGTTGTCGGTGGGCAAAACGCTTGCCGCGATCATCTTGTTCGCAGGCAAAACGGTTGCTGCGTCCAAAATGACGTACGTCTTTGCGTATCCATACCGAAAGAAAGCATAGCGATTCGCTCCGCTTGCAAAGCTCACGAGAACGCCATTTTTCAAAAAGTTGACCGATTCGATCCTTCCGATTTGCGGAAAGACGCCGTAAGCTTCTTCTAAGACCGTGCCAAGCAAGCTGTCCGTAATCAAAAATTTCTCGTCGTCATTATCGAAGGCGGCGCGCAGATCCTTTGCAAAGAAGACAGCATCGCCCGAGAATGACCGCACAGTTTTGTCCCGCGCGATCAAAGAGTTTCCGTTGCTGTTCTTCACGCCAAGAAAAGAAGTTGAAAACGTCAACTTTGCCCCTTCTTTGAAGTAGGGCAAAAAAGCCTCCCAAAGAAACTCGGTCTGCACGCTGTCCTTCGTGTGAAAGGCAACGTACCCAATTCCGCTCTCCTGCTCGACGTACGCGATGGCACCATCGCTCTCATTGAACGCAACGACAAAGCCCTTCCCCTCGTCACCGAAAGAATGCGCAAGAGAAATCTTTCCGTTTTCCTCAGAAAAAAGAAAGCAGTCAAGGCGTTCTCCCGATTCTGTCCTCATCCGGACGAAGAGCTTCCCTTCTGCATCCAGCACCCAGAAATCCAGAATGTTTTTCAACTGCGCGTGTTCCATCGCAAATTTCTGAACGACCCCTCTCTCCCCTTTGCGAACGGCGTAGAGACGATCTTCTCCTGCAAAGTGCAAAAAGCAGTTTCCGCTGTTCGAAAGAAAGATCTTTTCCGCCTTCTCGTAAGGAAAAAAGGAATCCTCCGAAAAGCTTCTTTCAATGCCGTTGCCATTTTCAAAAACGACGAGCGCTCCGTCAAAAACGTATGAAAAGAACCTTCCGTCCGCGCTCTCATCAATGGAAAGCGCGCGTGGCAAGTTCTCTGGAAACGGGTCAAACGCGGCAGACACGGGAAAGCCTGCAAGCTCAAACACGCGATACCCACGATCGTTTGCGGAATCGGTCAGGTCGGTGACCGAAAGAACGTGATCGACGTTTGCGTGCGGCAAAGCTGAAAAGTACTTTTCGGAAAAGATAACAACCTTGTTGGAAGTTTTCAAAAAGTCCTCCTCGTCCAAAGCAAGAACGGGCGTTCCGTTCATCGTGATGACGCCAAAAGATGCAAGCCCCGCTCCCGTTTGACAGGAAAGAGAAAGCATTCCGCCTTCCACGCTTGCTGTCATCAAAACACCCTCTTCCAACGAAATGGGAAGAAGCCCTCCGCGAGCGTCCGTCTTACAAAACCGCCAGGTCGCATTCAAAAAATCCTCCGTCCCCGAAAAGAGCGCAGCAACGAGCGGATTTTCTCCGCCAACAAAGCGAACGGGGCCATCATTCGTGAGAAAAACCGTTCCTTCGATCACACACCCTTCCGAAAGGTCCAAATTTTCCGAAAGCTCTGCACGGTTAAAAAGCGCACCACCCGTCATCTCCGCCGAAAAGCCAAACTCGCGCAAGACGCCCTCACGCGGCGCAATGCTTACGCGCTTTTTGACAAAGAGCGCGCCCAGATCCGGGTCGAAATTTTTTGAAACAAGTTCTGTTTCTTCCGCACCGCAAAAGGAAACGAGCCCACTTTGCGGCTCGCCTGTGCCATCTCCAAACGAAAGATAGCGCAAAAATTCCTTTCCGCTCAAAAATGCACCGCTTGCTGCCGGCATCAATCCGTTGAGCGCGATCTGCATTCCGTCCTTCGTGAAGACGGAAAAGGAATTGTGAAGTTGAATTTCGCTCATATTCCCTCCTTTCAGCTCACGCTGAACGTGATCTGCACGCCGTAAGTTTCGCGACCACGCATATGGTGTACGGGCAAAGACACAAAGCACTTTCCAAACGTGTTTTCCACGCCGAGAACGGGAAACCCTTCCGCATCGCAAAAGAGGGAAAGCGCTTTCGGCTTTCCGACGCCAACATTCACGCGCTCCGGTGCAAGAAAGGAAAGGTCTTCTCCTTCCATCTTCCCTTCTAAGACGAACGTTCCATCCTTTTGCACCGCAAGACAAATGCCGTCAAACGCCGCGCACGCCGAAACGCACGTTACACCCGATTCCACGACAAACTCACGCGTAGAAAAGATTCCGTTTTCGTCTATGATTCGCGCAATCACGTCTCCCAAGTTTGTAACGACAAAGAAGACGACCACTTTCTCGTTATTACAGAGGGAAAGGGCAAAATCTCGCGCGCCCAAACGGACGATTTCCCCTTCCGTTTTTCCATCCTTATCACGCACGGAGAGACACACGCCCTCCTTCACCTTCACAGCTGTGAAAATGCGTTCCCCAAGGCGCACTGCCTGTAACTTTCCAAGCTCTTCGCCGTACGCAAGGCTTGCACCTTCGACATAAGCGCGAAACGCAGAAACGGAGCTGACGTCCGTCAGCGAAAAGGAGATTTCCACCTTCCCTTGCGGACAGCCAGAAAGGACGAACTCCGTATCCAAAATGCCTGTTCCGTTTCCAAGCAAAACGCGTTGTTGTTCGGCAGAAACGCCGTCAACGAGAAGGGTCAACGTTCCAATTCCCTCCGAACTTTCCGTTTCCGCGCGAAATCCGATGCGAACTGAAGTGCTCATCTTCGTTTCAATCAAAAAGGGACCTAAAACAACGAGGCCACCAATGGCATCGGTGCGCTCATTCGAAACAAAGGAAAGCGTTGCAAATGAAGAACTTCCTTGCGTTCCTTCCAAAAACGCTATTCGCTTTGCAAGCTCTTCCGCCTTGCCATAAGCAAGTTTTCCGTAATCCAACGAATAATCCACGCTCATAAGTACGTTTCCACCTCCAACGATGGCTTCGCAATGCGCAAAAGTCCCTCCGACTCAAACGTCAGCTTCACCATTCTTCCGACCAATCCCACGCGGTACTTCTTCACGCACTTTGCACCGACGACGGGAATTTTACGCCGCCCGCGCTCCGTTTCCACTGTCACCGTGCAAGGGTGATCGGACTGCAAGAACAAAAATCGGACGTGTTTTAAGCGTTCTGGCGTTCCAAGATCGGAAAAGGGTGTCGTCCAATGCGCATTCAAAAAGCTTCCGTCAAACTTCCCGTCTTCGGAAAGAGAAAAAAGCATTCCGTCTACGCAAAGAACGAGCATTGACTTCTCCTCTCCGCTCACGACCGTGACATCCGTTGCCGACACGCCACGAATTACCGAACAACTTCCGTCTGAAATGACGTACTCCAAAAGCGCACTCTCCTCCCCCTCGGGGAAGGCAAAATTTGCCGTCAGGTAGTACTTCCCGTTATAAAACGCGCCGCGCGAAGCAGACTGATCCAACCCCTTCAAAAAAGGGAAAACGCCCTCCAGTATCTTTCTCGTCGAAAGCCCATCAAAGGCATAAAGCCCGTCTTCCGCCAAAAAGAGGATGCGATCGCCACACACAGTCACGCTCTCCGGAAAGATTTTTCCGGAAGAGACGAAGAGCTGCGTGAGTGTGAACTGTGTCTGATCGGCGTATGCAGAAAGGCGCGCAATGCCATAGCTTCGGAACAGATAAACGTAATCCAAAAAGCTCACCGCACGCAGGATTCCGCCACGCGAATCCACCATTTCAATAAAGCCCGCCTCCGAGAGAGAAACGTCCCAATTCGTGGGATCAAGGTCGTCGGAAAACCAAACTGCCGTCTTCTCTCCGCCCACCGTTGCAAACAACCTTTCATAGTGTACGCACATCGATGCGATTTTGGGCGCATCCTTCACGGTATAGGGCTCGTTCTTGCCATCCCACACGGTAAGCGCACCTTCCTTTTCTGCCAGAAGAATGACGTCGTCGCCGTAAAGGCGATAACAGATCCCTTCGGGAGGATTCACAAAAGAAACTCCGCCAAGCTCTTGAAAAGCATCCTCGTCCGCCACCCTTTTCCAATAGATCTTCCCGTCCTCACAGAAGACGAGCAAGCGGTCGTCAAAGACGCCCTTGTCGTGGTCAAAGCGGCGGTAATAGAATGCGCGAACGACCGCATGTGGCGGCTGAACGGAAAAGCGCTCCGCTCCGGCGCCGTTTTTGAGCGCCCCGTCAGAAGAGCGGCAGTTATACGCAACCGTTGCATAGCGAAGGGGCAAGATACCTTCATCCACTTCTTTGCTCAAGCCTCCCGAAAAGTTGGTAAAGCGGACGCGCGCCGCATTTCCACGCTTTGCAGTCAGCTTTTTTCTCGCATAAATCACAGCAAACTCCTTTTCGGCAATCGGATCTCCGCACTTCTTCGCATCAATCCCGACAGGCCGTCACGGTATTTTTTATCCCACATCAACGCCTCTTCAAACATTCCCGAAACCATCGAGAACTCAGCGCACACGCCGTACGCAAGAACGCGTACGTCCAAAAGGCCGTCGCGATGGTCAAGGCTGTCTTCCAGCGTCTTCTTTGCGGGAACGGCAATATAGTGCACGCACATCTTGCCGCGCGGCATCCAAACTCCGTCAAGTCGCGCGTCAAAGGGAACGCGTTTTCCCTTCTCATCCCGAACACACAGTACCTCACGCGCCGTTCTCGAAAGCGCAGAGTATGGAACGGTCTTCCCCTCGCTCTCCACGATGTCCTCTGCGATCACGGGAACGTACTCCACGGCGACTTCAGAATAGACCGAATTTGCACACCGTGAAAGAACGGTGAGCGTCTGCTTCGCCTGTTCGTCTTCCGCGCCTTCATCCAGCACGGAAAGAACGCTCTCTTCGGACAGAAGCTCCGCCGCCGCCCGAACCAAATCTTTGAATAAAATCACTTGATCCCCCTCCAACAAATGTTTTCGCATAAAAATTGCGAAAGTTGAAAAAGTGAGAAGCGAAAATCGCTTCTCACCCTTCTTAAAGTCCTGCGGCAGATGCCGCAGCATCGATCGCACGTTGCATCTCACGCTTTTCCAAGCGCTCATTCTCCCGCTCCATCTCCGCAAAGAGCTTTTTGGCGTTTTCAGCACGCGTCTTTCGCACAAGCTCGACCGTGCGTGCATCCAACTCCGAAAAGGGCACCGTAAGGCAAAACGTGCTTGGCGTCTGCCCGCGCGCGTGCACTTCAAAACAACCGCGCTTATGATTGCGCACAATGAAATAAGCTTCATCAACTTCCCGCACGCGATCTGCAATGTCAAAAACGTCACGTTTGATCTCCGTCATGCCAAACCTCCTTTTTCTTTCGTCCCCCAACGAAAGCGCGAAAACTCACGGGAGCTTCACGCATTCGCGTTAGGCAATGTTCTCCGAGATTCCGGTGATTCTTGCCTGACCTCTAGGCTTATTGCAGATCAAGTCGGCATATTTCACCAACGTCGCCGTATAAACGGGAAGACCGGCCTTTTGCTTGATAACCTTTCCGTCTTCTCCTTCCAACCACTTCCAATCACAAAGCTGATGCAGCACAAAATCGTTCGTGTTCAAAAAATACATCGTATGAGGAGGGCAGAAACGATCGGTCACAAGCGGAACGCCGAAGAAATCCAACGCTTTGAATCCGCCTTTAATTTCAATGCTGGGCAACGTAATACCCACCGAACGCAAATAATTGCAAAGCGCACGTCTTACACCCATCGTACATACGATTAAATTAACGGAGTTGCC
>JAZNLR010000008.1:0-4742 GCA_045579195.1 Clostridia bacterium
GCCACCGACAGCGTGAAGCAGGTGGCACGCGCCATCTATTGACGGCTTCCTACCCAACAAACAGGCTGTCTTTTTTTTCATTCGTCACAGAAGATTCTGCGTAAACGCCTGTCAAATCCATTTGGCAAGCGTTTAAACAAAACATTTTTTATCAAGCGTTAAAAACTTCAAGAAGATCAGGCGCGGTTTTTCCAACAACAGAAACACAAACTTTGGAGAAGTCAAAAATGCTTTTTGCAAGTGAATTGACGTCATCGATAGAAACGCTGTCAATTGCCGCAATTTTCTCTTCCAAAGAGTACATTTGATCTGTCATCAACGTGTACTTTCCAAATAGATTCATCAATGCAGACGTACTCTCTTGACCAAGGATGAATGATCCCTTTAATTGAGCTTTACCACGTTCGAACTCATCTTTTGAAACGCCAAACTTTGCAATACGTTTGATTTCTTCAGAAATACACTTTACCGCCTCTTCCGAAGATGACGGATTAACACCGGCATAAAAGACAAAAACACCACAATCACGGTAAGCCGACGGAAAAGAATAAACGGAATACGCAAGACCTTTCTTTTCACGAACCTCCTGAAAAAGACGAGAACTCATTCCACCACCCAGAATGTTGTTCAAAATGACAAGTGCATTCTGTTTTTCGTCATTATAAGGGACGGACGGCATCGCGATGCAAATATGGCACTGTTCAATCTCTTTCTTTTTAGAAACAAACTTTGAATTTTCAGCAATGAAACCTGCCGCTCTCCTTTTTGATTTTAATTCCGAGAATTCGTTGACAAAAAGTTTTGAGACAAGGTTGCAAACATAGTCGCGATCAAATTTTCCAACGATTGAAATTACGGTGTTGTCAGCCGTATAATAATCCCGCATATATGACTTTAAGTCTGAAACCTGAAAGTTTGCAATGTTTTCTGCAGGTCCCAAAATTGTTTGTCCAAGCGGATGATTGCCGAAATACCCTTCAGAAAGAAGATCAAGCGCAATTTCATCAGGCGTGTCCTCCACCATTGCTATCTCTTCCAAAACGACTCCTTTTTCACGCGCAAGTTCTTCCTCATCAAACTTCGAATGAAAAAAGATGTCAGAAAGAACGTCTAAAGCACTTTCAATATGTTCAGACGTTGTCCGCGTATAAAAGCAAGTACATTCCTTAGCGGTAAAAGCATTGAGTTGCCCGCCAAGACGATCAATCGAATCCGCAATCTCAAAGGCAGAACGCCTTTCCGTTCCTTTGAAGAGCATATGCTCGATAAAATGCGAAATCCCATTTGTTTCAGACGTTTCATTTGCGCTTCCTGCGCCAACGTAAACACCGCACGAGACAGAAAACATATCGTTCATTGGCTTAAGAACGAGTCTTAAACCGTTTTCAAAGCGTATTAATTCTTCCATAGATATTCCTTAATTCATATTTTCAGAAACCGTCACAACCTCAAATTTTGCGGTTTCATAGTACTCTAAAATATCATTCAGAGCTTTTAATGTTGCATTTGTTGGATGCATCAGGACAAAATCTCCAGCTTTTAAATCTTTCGTAGCTCGAGAATAGATTAACATCACATCTTGATCGCGCCAATCAATCGTGTCCTTGCTCCACATAATCACTTGGTAGCCAAGGTCATTTGCAGATTTTAGTGTCGTTTTCGAAAAGGCTCCAGACGGCGGAGCAAACAACCTTGTCTTCACCCCACACATCGCCTCTATCATTTTCTCAGCAGTGAAAATCTCTTCTGAATTCTGATTGTAATTCAAGCGATCGTGATCTTTATGAAAATAACCATGATTTCCAATCTCATGACCAAACTCAGCAATCTTTTCTAAAAGCTCTGAATTTTTATTTGCCCAACTTCCCCCAACGAAGAACGTTACCTTTACATTATGCTTTTCAAGGGTTTCCAAAATGGGCTCAATGTATTCCGTCCCCCAGTATACATTGAACATCAAGGAGACTCTTTGCTTCTCAGTATTTCCATGGTAAATTGCCCTGTTTTCACTTGGACTAAAAACGTTTTCAATATCATCTGAGAACGTCACAAAGAGCAAACCACAAACCGTTGCAAGTAAAACAAAATTGCAAACACAATTTCGAAAGACTTTTTCAAGCTTCATTGATTCCCTCCAAAAGTTTGAATATCAAACTATTCTTATGAGGAAACCATTCAAATTAGACTTAAATTAAAATATGAAGAGAGGGAATCAAACGATCCCCTCTTTTGCATTCATTTCGACTTATTTTAGTTCATCTTTTCAAGCAAGCGGAGATCAATTCCCTTTTCGCCAATCTTGATGACTTCAACCTTAACCATATCTCCAATGTTGACAACGTCTTCAACGTTTTCAACGCGCTGATTGGAGAGCTTGGAAATGTGAATCATTCCGTCCTTTCCGGGCGAGAGCTCAACGAAGCAACCAACCTTGATGATGCGAGCAACGCGGCCGATATAAAGGTCACCGACTTCAGGATCGCGTGCAATGCTCAAAACAATCTGCTTTGCACGATCTGCTGCAGCGGAATCAGAAGAAGCAATGAAAACAGTTCCGTCATCGTTAATATCAATCTTGACGCCGGTCTCTTCAATAATCTTGTTGATCACTTTTCCGCCAGAGCCAATAACTTCACGGATCTTATCGGGGTTAATCGAGAAGTTGATGATCTTCGGAGCGTACTTCGAAAGATCAGCGCGAGGAGCATCAAGAACTTCCATCATCTTTCCAAGGATGTGTCTTCTGCCATCCTGAGCCTGCGTGATTGCGCGACGGATAATCTCATCGTCAATTCCCTTGATCTTCATGTCCATCTGAATTGCAGTAATGCCCTTTTCGGTTCCTGCAACCTTAAAGTCCATATCACCAAGGAAATCTTCAAGGCCCTGAATATCAGTCAAGACAACAACTTTACCGGTCTCCTCATCCTTAATCAAGCCCATTGCACATCCTGCAACCGGAGCCTTAATGGGAACACCTGCATCCATCAATGAAAGCGTGGAACCGCAGATGCTTGCCTGAGAAGTCGAACCATTTGAGCTCAAAACCTCAGAAACGGTACGGATTGCATACGGGAACTCAGCCTCGGAAGGAAGAACAGGCTCAAGCGCTCTTTCAGCAAGTGCGCCGTGTCCAATTTCACGTCTCCCCGGGCTTCTCAAAGGCTTAGCCTCTCCCGTGGAATACGGCGGCATATTGTAATGATGCATATATCTCTTGTTTTCTTCCTCGTCAAGACCTTCAAGTTTCTGAACTTCACTCATTGTTCCGAGTGTCGTCGTGGTCAAAACCTGAGTCTCTCCACGCGTGAAGACTGCACTTCCATGAACTCTCGGAAGAACACCCGCTTCACACCAGATAGGACGAACTTCCGTCAAGGATCTTCCGTCAGGACGAACGCCTTCATTGAGGATTCTTGCACGAACTTTCTGTTTGGTCAATGCGTAAAGTGCATCACCGATCTCACGGTTCTTGTCGGGATAAATTTCAGCAAAGTGCTCTTTGGTCACTTTGTCAACCTCGTCCTGACGAGCCTGACGCTCATGACGATCGAAGGTATCCAGAGCATGGTCAAGAAGCGGGCTTGCAAACGCGGTTACGTCAGCCATGATATCTTCAGGAACGTGATAGAAATCAATTTCCTTCTTAGGCTTTCCAACTTCCTTTGCAATCTCTTCAATGAATGCACAGATCTTCTTAATTTCTTCGTGTCCAAACGCAATTGCATTGATCATCTCTTCGTCAGAGATTTCCTTTGCTCCTGCCTCAACCATCATGATTGCATCTTTCGTTCCAGAAAGAGACAAGTGAAGAAGGCTCTTTTCTCTCTGTGCGCTCGTCGGGTTGATAACGTACTCCCCGTCAACCAAGCCAACAACAACCGAACCGGTCGGGCCTGCCCAAGGAATATCAGAAATCGAAAGAGCAACGGAGCTTCCCAACATTCCGAAGACTTCCGGAGAAACGTCAGGATCAACGGACATTGCCGTTGCAACAACAGCCACGTCGTTGAAGAATCCCTTTGGGAAAAGCGGACGGATCGGACGGTCAATCAAACGAGACGTCAAAATCGCCTTGTCCGAAGGGCGTCCTTCACGCTTCTTAAATCCACCGGGAATCTTGCCCACAGCATACATCTTTTCCTCAAAGTCTACACCAAGAGGAAAGAAATCCATTCCGTCACGAGGTTTTTCAGCCATCGTAACGTTCGTCAAGATTGCAGTTTCTCCACAACGGATCAAGCAGGATCCGTTCGCCTGGCCGCAGTACTTCCCCGTTTCAACAATCACTTCACGGCCGCCGATAACAGTCTTAAACTCACGATATGTTTTCGTCATAAAATTTGGTCCTCCATAAAAAAGAGGCGGAAAAATAAACCCCGCCTGATTTTTGTTATTACTTTCTCAAGTTAAGCACGCTGATGATCTCTCTGTACTTTTCCAAATCTTTCTTCTTGAGGTAGTTCAAGAGATTTCTTCTTACACCAACCATCTTCAAAAGACCTCTTCTGGAATGATGATCCTTCTGATGAATCTTAAGATGCTCGTTAAGATGATTGATTCTCTCGGTCAAGAGAGCAATCTGAACTTCTGGCGAACCGGTGTCGCCTTCCGTGCGCTGGAAATTGTTGATGATCTCAGTCTTTTTGATTTTATCCATAGATAAAAACCTCCAATAAAAAAATTAATTTGCCCAAATCAAAGTATATCGACGGAGAACCGATAAACCTTGAAAAAGGTAC
>JAZNLR010000009.1:0-2305 GCA_045579195.1 Clostridia bacterium
TCCCCGAGGTAACTTATTGGGAGATCGACAACGAGGTCAACAACCATGACTTTATGAAGAACATTGAAGGCAAGGTTGCTTACACGTTGCAGGATATGGCAGACATCGTTGCAGATATGTTCTATTATGCCTCCCGTGCAATTCACGATGCAAATCCCGATGCAGTGACCGTTATGGGCGGCCTTACCGAAGTTTATGGTCTTGGCCACGGCGAAAATAAGGAGTTTTTGCAGCTTCTTTATAACAACATCTTAAGCGGGGACTTCGGGTATTTCTATGGACAGGAAGACCCGGGGCTTGCATCGATGAATCCCGATGATTACTTCCAGGTTGCTTGCTGGCATCCGTACGTTCACGGAAACGGCTTCAACAAGGAGAAGTTCAAAAAGTATAACGACGAAATCTATCAGGTGATTTTGGACAATGAGGGAAAGGATAAACCTGTCTTCTTTACCGAAATCGGTTTCAGCAACGGTGGATTGACCGAGTCAATGACTGCAAGCTGGGTTGAAGGGATGTTTGAGGTCGTGCGCGAAGAAATGCCGTACGTCGTTACGATTAATTACTTCAAGCTGTTTGACGTTGCAAAGGAAACCTGGACCGGACAGTACTCTCGGTACGGCCTGTTCTATGATCCCGATCCCAATCGTCCTTACACGACCGTTGTGGAAGCGGATAATAAAACAATTCTCACCCCAGGTGCTCCAAAGCCTGCTGCAGAGGCATTCCAGAGAGCAAACGGAGGGGAAGGAAGTTTAACCCTTTTGTCTGACCGTTACGCATAAGGGTGAAATAGGAGAAAATTATGAGAAAAAATGTTTTAAAAAGCATTTGTTTGATTTTGATCTTTGTCTTGCTGTTTACAATGGCAGGATGCGACATGATCAAATCTTGGTTTGACGGCCCGGACGAGCCGCCGATCGTAGGGCCGAGCGATCCTTCCGATCCGAGCGATCCGTCTGATCCGAGCGATCCGTCTGATCCGTCTGATCCGAGTGATCCGTCTGATCCGAGTGATCCCTCCGATCCCAGCGATCCTTCCATTAAGCCTGACCGTGGCCCGGTTGTTCCCGAGGGCGTTGATTGGTTGGGCGGAATGTGTTACATTCTTTCCGAACGAAATTACTCGAACTCGAATTACGACCTTGAGCTTGAAGCACAGTTGATGGCAAACATGGGCGTTAAAACGGTACGTAATTGGATGCACGTTACGGATCTTTTGAAAAATCCGACGACGATCAATCAGTCTGCGTGCGAAAAGACGCACGCATGGCTTGCAATTCAGGCAAAGCATGGGTTTATTCCCATCGGAATGAATCATACAAACTTCAACAACGGAAACACGAAATCAGGAAAACCGAACAGAGATCTTTCCGCAGGAAGCTACTATATTCAGTGGTTGAACAATTATTATACGTCTTGGTATACGCTCGTTAAAGAATTCCCTGAGATTACGTACTGGGAGATCGACAATGAAGTCAACAATTCCGGCTTTATGAAGGACCAGAACGGAGCAGGTGGAAGAACGATGCAGGAGATGGCTGACATCGCTGCCGACATGTTCTACTATGCTTCCCGTGCAATTCACGATGCTAACCCGGATGCTGTCACCGTTATGGGCGGCTTGACGGAAACCGCAGGGCTCGGCCATGGTGAAAATAAGGAGTTCTTGCAGCTTCTTTACAACAACATCAAGTCCGGCGAATTTGGATATTTCTACGGCAAGGAAGATAAGAAAAACGCTTCCAAAGACGCCGATGATTACTTTGAGATCGCTTGCTGGCATCCGTACGTTCACTTGAACGGATTCAACAAGGCGGATTTTAAGAAGTTTAATGACGAAATCTATCAGGTGATTTTGGCCAATGAGGGCAAAGATAAGCCTGTCTTCTTCACGGAAATCGGATTTAACCACGTTCGCGAGACGGAAGAGACGACCGCAAAGTGGATGACCGAAATGTTCGAGGTCGTGCGCGAAGAAATGCCGTACGTTGTCACGATTAACTATTTCAAGCTGTTCGACGTTGCAGTCAAGACCTGGACCGGGAATTACTCGCATTATGGCTTGTTCTATGATCCTGATCCCAACCGCAAGTATACGACGGTTGTTGAGAAAGACAACAAGACTTACGTCACTTCGGGTGCGCCGAAGGATCCTGCTTTTGCATTCCAGAAGGCAAACGGTGGAGAGGGAAGTTTGACGCTGTTGTCTGATCGCTATAAGATCCCGGCAACTCCGAGCACGCCCTCCACCCCGAGCACGCCGTCGAAGTCGGAGGCCAAGCGGGCTTAGGAAGACAAACCA
>JAZNLR010000010.1:0-47475 GCA_045579195.1 Clostridia bacterium
GCGGTATCGCCCAGCATCGTTTCGGGGCGAGTCGTTGCAACGACGATGAACTCATCGCTGTCCTTAACGGGATAGCGAAGGTGCCAGAAATTGGACGCCTGTTCAACGTACTCCACTTCCGCATCCGAAATTGCGGTTTTACACTCAGGGCACCAGTTGATGATGCGGTCGCCCTGATAGATCAAGCCCTTGTTATAGAGGTTGACAAAGACTTCGACAACGGCACGGGAAACATTCTCGTCCATCGTGAACGCAAGCTTTGACCAGTCGCAAGACGTTCCGAGGTACTTCAGCTGATGCACGATGCGGTTGCCGTACTCCTCGCGCCACTTCCAAGCGCGCTCCAAGAAGCCCTCTCTGCCGACGTCCGCCTTCGTGATCCCCTCTGCAGCCATCTGCTCGACGATCTTCACTTCGGTTGCAATGGAAGCGTGGTCCGTTCCGGGAAGCCAGAGAGCCTCAAAGCCCTTCATGCGCTTATATCGAATGATTGCGTCCTGAACGGTGTCGTCCAGCGCGTGCCCCATGTGAAGCTGACCCGTGATGTTCGGCGGGGGCATAATGATGGTAAACGGCTTTTTATTCGGGTTGGGGTTTGCCTCAAAATATCCTGCTTTTTCCCAACGCTCATAAATCTCCCGCTCAAATGATTGCGGGTTATATGACTTTTCGAGTTCCATAGTGAAAACTTCCTCCATATTGATTTCCGCTCATGTCACGCCGTGAAGACAAATGCAACGGCGACCACCGCAAGTGCGATGAGTTTGATCACGAGAACGGTTGTGAAATGTCTTTTTTCTTTCTGCTCGTCACGCGCTTCGGGATCAACCGTCTTCGGATTATATCCCACGATCTTCGAAGCGATGGGCGCCGCTGTCAACATTAAAACCAATGCCAAAACAGCCATTCCGAATGCGATTCCCGTTTGTGGCGAGAGTGAAATCAAGTATAACATACTTTTCCTCCCTCTTCTCGTTTCAGGGTACTTCAAACATTTTATCACATTTCTGTTCTCTTGTAAAATGTTTTTCCGTTCACACCAAAAAACACTCACGAATAAAATGATACCAAACGCCCGTTTTGCGCCATTTTAAGGCAGCAAAGCGGACAATTAACGGAGGAAAGACACTTGAAAAAACTTTTGGCATTACTTCTTGCAGCGTTGCTTCCCGCGCTTTGCTTTGCGGGATGCAAAAAAGACGATTCCATCACCACCATTCGCCTCAACGAGGTGACGCATTCCATCTTTTACGCCCCGCAGTATCTCGCGATGAGCTTGGGATACTTCGAGGAAGAAAACATCAAAATTGAGCTGACGAACGGCGGCGGCGCAGATGCTGTTATGACCGCACTCCTTTCGGGCAGCGCCGACATCGGGCTCATGGGCCCTGAAGCCGCGATCTACGTTTACAACGAAGGCAAAAAGGATCACCCCGTCATCTTTGGGCAGATGACAAAGCGAGACGGTTCATTCCTCATCTCACGCGTTCCCGAGCCCGATTTCAAGTGGAGTGATCTTGCGGGCAAGGAAGTTCTCGCTGGGCGCCGCGGTGGTGTTCCCGCCATGACCTTGCAGTACGTTCTCAATCAAAACGGTCTTTTTGACGGAGTAAACGTCACCATGAATTACGACGTTGCCTTCAACCTGATGGCAGGCGCTTTCGAGGGCGGCCAGGGAGATTACACCACCCTCTTCGAACCTACAGCAAGCGATTTCGTTGCAGCAGGCAAGGGATACATCGTCGCAAGCGTCGGCGCAGATTCGGGCGAAGTCCCGTACACAGCGTACGCCGCGGCAAAAAGCTTTTTAGAAAAGAATCCGGACGTCATCAAAGCGTTCTTGCGTGCAGTTTACCGCGCGGTTGACTTTATGTTCAACGAACCTTCAGACGTCGTTGCGGAAAAGCTCCTTCCCCACTTCACGGGAACAGAAAAGGCATCCATCGTCGCAACGCTGGAAAATTACAAAAAGATTGACGCCTGGATGACAAAGATGTCCATGACGAAAGACAGCTTTGACCGGCTTCAGACCATTATGGAAAACGCGGGCGAACTCGACAAACGGGCAAACTTTGACGCCCTCATCAACAACTCTTTTTCGGACGAAGTTTATAAAGAAGTCTTCGGAAAATAATTCTCCTTCATTTTGCCATCCCGTCGTTATCACGGGATGGCTCTCTTTTTCTAAAAAATGGGTTCCTCTTTCTTTCCCTCTTGCAAAAGTCTTCTTTCGGTGCTATAATAAATAAAATAACTTTTCACGTTTAGGAGATTTGCAATGAAAAAGATTTTAAGTCTTGCTCTCTGCCTTATTTTGCTTCTCAGCCTGTTTACCGGTTGCGGAGACGGCGGAACAACGCCTCCAAAGAAAGAACTCACCGTTGACACCACGAACATTGGGTTCGTCAATAAAACCGCAACGTTTGACATTGACGTCAACGTCGAGGAAAATGAAAAGACCATTGTTCCGCACGCACTGTTCTCAGATGGCGTTTGCCTGCAGCGCATGGCAGTTTTGCGCGTTCACGGAGAAACGAAGGATGACAACATCGCGCTTGAATTGAATGGAACGATTTACTACGGAACGGTTGCGGACGGAAAATTTGAAATCTACGTCGAGCCGCAGGATGCCGGCGGCCCTTACACGATGACTCTCTTCTCCGACACCGCAAAGCGCACCGTTGAAAACGTCTATATCGGCGAAGTTTTCATCTGCAGCGGACAGTCCAACATGGCATTTGAACCGCGCTGGTGCTCCCCGCATCACGATGAGGACATCGCCAATGCAAACTTTGATGAGATTCGCCTCGTCAACATCCCGAGAACGACTCCTTCCCTTCCGATGGAAAACTTTGACTCCCTGACATGGACGGGTGCAAACCCCTCCTCTGTCAATACTTTTTCTGCCGTTGGATACCTCTTCGGAAGAGAAATCTATGAAACGCTCAACGTTCCCGTCGGGCTTATTCACGCGGCTTGGGGCGGTTCGATCGCGGCATTCTGGATGCCCGTTGAGTACTACGATCCTCTTTCGCAGGAAATCAAAATTCAGCTGAGCAACGATGAAACCCATCGACCTTTTGTTGGTTATAACGGAATGATCGCTCCTTTGCAAGACTTCCGCACTCGTGGCGTCGTTTGGTACCAGGGAGAATCCAATGCAAACAATACGGCAAAAACTTACGACCGCGAAATGGAGACTCTCATTCAATCCTGGCGCGAGACCATGGGGAATATGAATCTCGGCTTTACCATCATCGAGCTTCCGCGTTATTCAAGCAGTCCTTATCGCTGGGCAGAGATTCGCGAAAAACAGCAACTCATTGCGGCAAACGACCCGTTGGTCTGCATGAGCGTCGCAATTGACCTTGGCGACTGGGCTGACATTCACCCAAGAGATAAATCTGTGATTTCAAGACGTGCCGCAGAAGAGACGTTGAAGACCTTCTTCTTCATCGACCAGAATCCTTATCCTACCGTCAAATCCATTAAGCGCATTTCGAAGACGCAAGTGAAGATCATCTTTGAAGGCGTTGGTGACGGAATTGAAGTCAAGAACTTTGCAAACGGTTTTGAAACCTCGCCCGATGAAGATTCGTTTGAGCCCATCGTTTCCTTTGAGTACGATTCCAACTCCATCACGATCACTTCGGAAAAGAACATCGGTTACGTTCGTTACGGTTACCGCTGCATGTACAAAAACGTTGACTACACAAATGACGTTTCCACTCAGGTTTCCGTCTGGAATTCGTACGGCAATCCTCTCGATCAGTTCTTCCTGAAAGTTTCCTAAAAAAATAGCAAATCAAAACGGCAAACGGAGTGTCAAAAACGGCACTCCGTTTTTTTTGAATGCACCAAAGTTTTTTGAGAAAAGTATAATGAATTATACACGCTTTGTGTACGACAAACACTCGAAAAACCAAGGAGCATAAACATGCGAGAGATACTGCGTTTTGATGACGTTTCTTTGAAATACCACACGAAAGAGGGAGAAACGAGCGCCATCGAGCATTTGAGTTTTTCCATCCACGAGGGCGAGTTCGTCGCATACGTTGGACCGTCAGGATGCGGAAAAACCACATTGCTTTCGATGATTGCAGGGCTCTTAAAACCCACTCACGGAACCATTTCCCTGCTCGGTCAACCCCTCGAAAAGCCCTCGACCGACATTGGATATATGTTGCAACGCGATCAACTCTTCGAATGGAGAACCATCGAAAAGAACGTTCTTCTCGGGCTGGAGCTAAAAAAAGACAAGAGCGAAAAATCACGTGCATACGTCACCCGCCTTTTGCGGGATTACGGGCTTTCAGAATTCACCAAACATTACCCACGGCAGCTTTCGGGTGGAATGCGACAGCGCGTTGCTCTCATCCGAACGCTTGCACCTGACCCAAAGATCCTCCTTCTGGACGAACCCTTTTCCGCGCTTGATTACCAGACGCGCCTGAACGTCTGTGAAGACGTTTTTCGTATCATCAAGCAGGAGAAGAAAACGGCAATTTTGGTCACACACGACATTTCGGAAGCAATTTCGATGAGTGATCGAGTCATTGTTCTCTCTAAGCGCCCGGCTCATGTCCAAAGCGTCCATGCGACTAAAATCGAAGGACTGACACCACTTCAGCGCCGCGAAACGGCGGAATTTCCCAAGCACTTTGAACGCATCTGGAAGGAGTTGAATGAAAATGAAACACACGCTTAACTGTTCGATAGAACATCTGATTTTTTTGAAACGCGAAAGACAAAGACGAACGCTCGTCCTTCTTCTCCGCTTCGGGCTTCTCTTTTGCTTCCTTGCTCTTTGGGAATTCCTTGCCGTGATCGGCGCGATCGACACGTTTATTATGAGCAGCCCTTCCCGCATCGCAACGACCCTCGTTTCGATGTTTCAACAAGACCTTCTTTATCACATTTTTGTGACACTTTATGAAACGGTTGCCGGTTTTCTGATTGCGACTGTTGTCGGAAGCGGTGTTGCCGTTCTCCTCTGGTGGTCTGCAACCCTTCGGGACGTCACAGAGCCATATCTCATTGTCTTAAACAGTCTTCCGAAGATCGCGCTTGGCCCGATTATCATCATCTGGTGCGGCGCAGGAACGTCCGCCATCATCTTTATGGCCGTCCTCATCTCGGTCATCATCACGGTGATGAGCATGTTAAACGCGTTCCTCTCTGTGGAAGAAGAAAAGATCCTCTTGCTCCGCTCGATGGGCGCAAACAAGCGAATCATTCTTCAAAAACTCATTCTGCCGGCCTCCATTCCTGCGTTTATGAGCGTTCTCAAAATCAACGTCGGAATGGCTTGGGTCGGAAGCATTATGGGAGAATACCTTGTTTCCAAAGCCGGCCTTGGATACCTCATCGTGTACGGAGGAACGGTGTTCAAACTCGACCTTGTGATGTCAGCGACCGTCGTTCTCTGCGTTCTCGCGGGGCTGATGTACTTCCTGGTTTCTTTCGCAGAAAAGAAAGTGTGCAAAAAATAGAACGGTGCACACAAACGTGTGCACCGCTCATTGCCGAACCGGTTCTCTTTTTCTTTCCCCAAAGAGGCAAGCATATGCCTGTACCATCAGGATGATCCCAAAGATGCTCATCAGAGGATAAAACACCTCAACGAGGACTGAAAAGCCCAACGTGCTGAGAAGAACGCTTGCGATCGTCACGGTGGCAAACGCCCAACCTTCCCCCATCGACAAAGAAAGCTTGACAACGGGTGGATACGCAACCGACAACAGCGTTGTAAAAATTCCGCACCAGATCACACCAACGCATAAGGCTGTGCTCACCTTACCAAAGCGTGCTGCAAGGGCAAGGATGGGCATCACGCTCTCTTCCGCATCTTCTCCAATGAAGGAGATCGCAAGCAGAAATACAGCAACAACGCTTGCAATGAGAACACTCCCGATCGCAGATGCTTTTTTTGCCTCTTTTCTCGAAAGTTCGCGTCCCAAATCCGTCAAAACGACAAAGGCAAGAAGAACGTTCATCGCAACGTACAGTGCAGCAGATGAAACGGAAGGTAAAACGGAAAGTCTCTCCACCTCAAAGCTTCCCTCGCCTCGGGCCAAGCTCGCGACAGACAACAAAACGAGAAGTCCAATCATTGCGGGAACGATGACGGTGTTTGCCGAAACCATTCCCTTCAGCCCTCGCTTTAAGACAACGAACGCAACGGTCAGTGTCAAAACACTCGCGATCGGAACATTCGGAAATGAAAAGGCAGAAACGAACAACGCGTCCGTTCCTGCAAGCATCGCGGAGAGGACAAGAAAACAGCTCACCAGAAAAAAGGCTTCAAACAGACTTCCGCCTCGCCCAAAGAGCCTCTTCCAAAGATCGTGTGCCGATCTCGCCGCAAAGAACTCTCCCAATCGGAACAGTAAATTTGAGGCGAGGAAGAAAAACAGCCCGACTAAGACGGAAACGATGGGAACGGCAATCGGGTTTGTCCCGAAAAACGTGACGAGCTCTTTCCCGGACGCAAATCCTGCACCGATCATACTTCCCGTCATCAAAAGGCCGCTCCGCAGACCGTTTGAACCCTTTTTCCCCGTCATCTTGCACCTCCGCTTGGGAATAGCATATGCACTTTTTCTAAAATTATTGCAAAAAAAAGAACCCGCGTGCGGGTTCTTTTTGAAATCAGGTTTATTTACTGCATCACGTGTTGCATCGCGAGATAGTCTTCATCGTGAGAAAAGTCCTTTTCGATAAGGACGGTTCCCCCAAGCTCTTCGATCGCATTTTTCAATTCGGTAAACTCCACGTAATTGATCTCTTCCGACTCGATCTTTTCGCGTAAGAACGGCAATGCGCGCTCGTCGCCATACTTTCCGAAGTATGCGGCGGTGAGAGCCACGTCATCTGCCGCCTGGAACGCGCTTAAGATGCGCGTGAAGATGCGGTCATCTCCCTTGCTGTTGACGAGAATGTTCAAAAATGCCGCCTGCACGTCTCCGTTCGTCTTGTCGTAAACACTCAGGATCTTTTCCTTGACGAGGTCACTGTAATTTCCCAGGATCTCGGTTGCAAGCTCAAGGTAATTTGCACCCATCTTGCCGGAAATGAGATCGTCAACGTACTTTTCGAGGGGCAAGGAGGATTGCAACTCGTTGAGAAGATTTGCAGCCATCATCACGACCTCTTCACTTCTTGACGAACAAAGGAGCTGATAAAGGGGCTGTTCGCATTCCTTTCTGTCCACAATGGCATCAAAGTGCACGTCGGACACGGGAATGCCGCGGTCAATATATTCCTGCAAGGCATTCACAAGCTCTTCTGCAGAGGTAACTTCCGCAAAGAACTCACGAGGACTCTTTCCGTTCAGTTCAGGAAGCTTTGCGTCGCAAAACGTCTCATAAACCTCGGGCATCTTGTTTTCCATCTCCTCATAGTCCTTAAAGCTGTCTTTGTTGCGCTTATACCAAGCGGAAAGATAACGCTCAAACAAGGTGTCAAAATTGATAACTTTCATTCTCTTTCTTCTCTCCATTCTTTTTCTTCTTGTGTTGACAATTCAACCCAATGGTCGACAAGACCCAATGCGGTGACGTACGTTTTCATATCCTGCACGTCATCCGGATAGTAAGTTTCGGCAAGTTCCGTTGAGCCCCAACAAAAGGAGACCAACATTGCTGCCAACGCTTCTTCATTTGTAAATGTCTGACCCGAAGCTTTCACCGCATTCTTGATGATTTCAAACTCACGGAAGAAGATCTTGTCAAACTTCTCCATCTCCAAAGTGCAAACAGCGTATGCCGAGGCATAGACATCCTTCATCACCGCATCTGCACTCTCAAACGCACGAGAATGGCGAATGCGGAAGCGTGAAAAGAAGTATCCCTCGAGAACCGAAACCGTGTCAAAGAGAGAAAAGCGCACGACGCATTTTAATGCAAAGCGCTTAAACTCCATTCCATACATCCCCGACAGCAACACAGCCCTCAAAATGCGCTTGGAAAAAGTGCTTTTTAAGGATGCAATAAACGAAAGCACATCCTCTTGCAGCTTCGGATCCCGTATACTGAGCGCCCATTCGAGAAGCTCCTCATCCTCTGACTTCATCTCCTCTGCGGAAAGGAGCAAAACCTGTTCCAACCTTCTCAACCGACGGACGACCTCAGGCATCGGAACCTGAAAAACGTATGGATAAGAAACCTCCTGCGGATTTTCCTTTAAGATTGCCATTTCACGCACATAAAAACGGGCAATACTGTCATGCGGAAAAAGCTCGGCAATCTTCAAAAAGACCATCCTCGCCTCCTCAAAGCGTCTGAGGTTTGCGAGCGTGATCGCCAGCATAAACGCAATCTCGATTTGGTATGGCTGCTCGCTTGCAACACTCTGCAAGAGAGGCAAAGCCTTGTCAAACTGTTTCGCATCACAAAAAGCCGCCGCCACCCGCATTTTCATCACGGGATTCTTTGCATCCACGGAAGACAAAGCTTCCGTAACGGCTTTTCGTTCCTCCTCTTTCGCAAGAGAAAGTTTATAGCTCAACGCAACGATATTTTCGGGGTCACGCTCCAAAATCCGATCACAACACGAAATGACTTCTTTGTTCTCCCCCATCAGCGCATGACAGAGAGCTTTTTCTTCCAAGATTTTGACATTTTCGCCATCTTCTTGCAAGCTTTTTTCAATGCATTCTTTCGCCTCGCGCGTTTTTCCCGCGCGCATAAAATCCCGCGCCGCATCGATCGCCGCATCGCTTCCGGCATCTTTTTCGTATACCACGCGGTAAGAATTCATCTCCTCCGCGTTATAAAGATCCTCAATGTCATCAAACTTATAAAGCTGTTCCTCGCTGTTTGCATTGTGCTCGCAAAAGCGATTGAGATGATAAAACGCAGCTGTGTGATCGCCAAGGCAAAGATAGTTTTTCGCAACGTAATAATAGCAGTCGTTCTCGGCAGGGTTTCTGTCCAGCGCCATAAACAGCAGATCATTCGCCGCGTGAAACAGGCCATAAGAAACGTCTCCCAAAAGATGGGTCGAATTGGAAAGCCCCATCACGGAATAGACGTTGGCAATTGCCATTAGGACGTCTGACTTTTCCTCATAGTTCGCAATGCGACGAAGCGCCTTGACTGCATCAATATATTTTTTCTGTTTGATCAGCTCTTTCGCGCGCTGTTTGTGAAACGCATCCGGCCGTTCAAATTGAATGACGTTTTCCATATCAAAATGATTCCCTTTACAGCGAAAGCTTTTTCCCTTTTCGCGCAAAGAATTGTATTCTTTCACTCGTCTTCTTTGTCGGTTTCAATGTCAAAAACTCGGAAGCGAGAACGTCGGCAAAGCCAACTTTGTTGAGTGCGTTTAAAATTTCAGTTTCTCCGTGAAGAAACTGCTCGTGCATTTCGTCAAACCTGCGGTACTTTTCACCTTCGCGAACAAAGAAAGAAAGATCCATCTTCACCGACGTTCCATCACACTCGTTCTGCCAAAAGTATGTCACTTCTTCCCCGTCGTCATAAAAGAGATTGTCCCCCAAGACGGTTTTAAGCTTATAGGAAGATGAAATATCAAAGGCAAACAGACCGCCTTCGTCAAGCGCATCGAAAACGCGTGCAAACACGCCGGGCAGATCTGAACTTGGAATATAGTTCAACCCATCACAAACACACGTGACGAACGCAACATTCTTCGGAAAATCAAACGTTCTGAAATCCGCTTCCGAAAAGAGGATGCGAACACCGTTTTTGCGCGCCTTTTCCTGCGCGATGCGGAGCATCTCTTCAGAGAGATCGGTTCCGATCATCTCATATCCCGCACGTGCCAAAGGAACGGTCACGTTTCCGCTTCCGCAAGCGAGATCCACACCGCGCGCTCCGCGTTCCACGTTCTTTGCAAGAACGGATAATAAATACTGCGACCATTGTTCATAGTCGCAGTCGTACATCAGCGCATCATAAAATTTTGCAAACTGATCGTAAGAAGACATTCTTTCCTCCGCTCTTATTTCGACTTCTTTTTCTTCTTCGGGGGTTCATATCCTTCCAGAAGCATTGCCTCCTCGTATCCCTCGAAGTGCTCGTCGTCATCATCGGGCAGATTGTTCTCGTCATACTCAATGCCAGCGATGAGATCTTCCCCCTCATGTGCGTTTGCCCATTCCTCAGCGTCTTTACGGATGATCTCCTTCTCCTCCGCAAGGCGAGCAAGGTCAGCACGCGAATATGCCTCGGGCAATTCGGTGATTGTGATCTCTTCGTCGGTGACAGGCTTCACAGCGCGGCGCTTCTTCATTTCGCCAAGCGGGTTGTGTTCCGCCTCTTTCTGCCTGCGGTACTTTTCTTCTGCGGTCGTCTTACCGCTCTTTGCAACCTTCGCGTAGATTCCGCGATCCTTCACAGCGCCCTCGATGCGATCGTTGATGAAGCGGTCGAACACCCACTGAGAATAGTTCGTGATGACCAACAGCGCAAAGCTGAATCCGCACAGGAAGTAGAAGAACACCACCATGCTGGACAGCGCAGGGATGAGAAGAGAAATAAACATCGGGCAGATTGCGAGCGCCAAGAAGAAGATGTTCTGAACGAGCAAACCCACCGTCATATAGAACGCATTTTTCAAGACGTGAATGAACTTCAATTGATACGTCGTGATGATGGTCAGCATAAACATCACCATGATCGACGAGAAGATCAAAAGAATATAAGATGCAACGCTTGCGATGGTGCTCATCGTGTCTCCGCCGAAATAATAGATCAATCGGTCATTATAGGCCTGGGTTAAGAAGAACAACGAGAGAACCGCAGCAAACAGAACAGTGGTCAAGAAGGTTTGCCAGAAATTCTGCTTAATTCCTTTCCACATATCAGGAGCAATGGAAACACCCTCCGTCCAAACGAGCTGACGCATGACGTACGTCGCGCCCGAGAGAACCAAGCTTGAGAAGATAACGGCGATGGGAAGATAAATGCACATAAACTGAATTTCCATATAGTTCGTGAGTGCAAATCCAACGTCGCCAACGTTGAGGTCCACAGGATATCCAACGCCGATTGCCGAGGTATACGGCAAGCCTGCGCCGATTGCCATCTCGTTGATATACTGCAAATAGACAACCGCAATCACCGGCAAGAGCCCAACCAAGAGGATCAGGTTGACAAAGAAAATCTTTGAGAACTGCCCGAAGAAAATGCTCTTTCCCAGCTCCCAACGGTTGCTCGGCATTGTTCGACGTGCGTAATCCTCGTCCTTTTCCTTTCCAACGATTAAGTTATGCAAAATTCCTTTCTTTTCAGCCATACAAAACTTCCTTCTCTATTTTCCCCTGTCAACGCCATATGAAAGATAAGCCGCTTTCAAGGGAACGGTCTTTGTGTGTTTTCTTTCCAATCCACACAAAAACACGATTTGATACATTTTCCTATATTGTAATATAAAATCCAAAATATATCAAGAAAAAATCAAGCGTCCATGGCAAAAAATATTGACAAACACACAATTCTCATGATATGATAACCATAATTGAAACTGAAGGTAGAGGAGCAGGAAACATCAGTACTCCACGGTGTGGGCGAAAGGGTATTCTTGCCGAAGCGGGAAACCGCTGGGTATACGGGCTAATACCCGTATAACTGTCGCCTCAAGCGAGGCGGAGCACTATCTGATTTTCAGGCAAACTGCCATTTTTGCGCGCGTTTCACACATCGAAGGAACGGGCAAAGAATGGGAGATCCTGTGAATTTTTTGACGCGCTCCGACTTCGAAGTGCGTTTTTTAATATCTGACTATCTTTTTAATCCTTGGAGGATCATCAATATGAAAAAATTTAATGTTGCTGTTGTTGGCGCAACGGGTATGGTCGGAAGAAAGTTCTTGGAAGTTCTCACCGAACGCAAGCTCCCCGTTGAAAATTACTATCTCTTTGCATCCGCAAAAAGCGCCGGAAAGAAGATCGACTTCATGGGCAAGGAACACACCGTTTTGGAACTCAATGAGGAAAACATCCGTGCACACAAGGTCGACATCGCGCTCTTCTCCGCAGGCGCAGGCACGTCCAAGACGTATGCTCCCCTCTTCGCAGAGCTCGGAACGGTCGTCGTTGACAACTCCAGCCAGTGGAGAACGGATCCCGAAGTTCCCCTTGTCGTTCCCGAGGTCAATCCGCAGGATATCGATTGGAATAAGGGAATCATCGCAAACCCGAACTGCTCCACCATTCAGGCAATGGTGGCCCTCAAGCCTCTTCACGATCGCTTCCGCATCAAGCGCATTGTGTACTCCACCTATCAGGCGGTTTCCGGCGCAGGTGTCGGCGGCTATAACGACCTGAAGGAAGGAATGGCAGGCAATCCTCCCACGAAGTTCGTGCATCCCATCGCAGGCAACATCATTCCGCACATTGACTCCTTCACCGACAGCGGATATACGAAGGAAGAGATCAAAATGATGTTTGAAACGCGTAAGATCCTCGGCGATCAGAGTCTGAAGATCACCGCAACCACCGCACGCGTTCCCGTCTTCCACGGGCACAGCGAGTCCATCAACCTTGAGTTCTTCAACCCTTGCACCATCGAAGAGGTCAAAGAAGCCCTCGCAAATGCACCCGGACTCGTCCTTTTGGACGACGTTGCAAACAACGTTTATCCGATGCCCATTTACGCAGAGAACAAAGATGAAGTCTTCGTTGGCCGCGTTCGTATTGATGACTCTGTTGACAGCGGCGTCAATCTCTGGGTCGTTGCAGACAACATCCGCAAGGGTGCTGCAACCAACGCAGTTCAGATCGCGGAATTGCTCATCGCAAAGATGGCATAAAACACCAAAGACGCACACATTTTTCAATCAACACATATATTGCAAGCGGATGGGATTCCACCCGCGGAGGTTAATTTTATGAAACTGTTTCAAGGAAGCTGCACAGCACTCATCACCCCGTTCGATGAAAACGGCGCAATCGACTTTGCCGAGTTCGGCAAAATGATTGAATTCCAGATCGAAAACGGAACGGATGCTATCGTCGTCGCAGGATCGACAGGTGAACCCTCCACGCTGACCGCACAGGAAAAGCACGATCTCATTGCGTACGCCGTAAAAAAGGTCAATCACCGCATCGTCGTCATCGCGGGAACGGGTGGGAATTGCACGAGAACGGCCATTGAGGACAGCAAGGACGCTGAAGCTCTGGGAGTGGATGGTTTGCTCGTCGTCACGCCGTACTACAACAAGTGCACGCAAAACGGCCTCGTCGCATATTACCGCGCAATCTGTGAAAGCGTGAAGATTCCTGTCCTTGCGTACAACGTTCCTGCGAGAACGGGTGTAAACCTTCTTCCGAAGACGGCAGGCATCATCGCAAAGATTCCCAACCTTGTCGGATTGAAAGACGCGACCGGAAATATGGCGCAGGCAATCGACACTTTGCGTGAGTTGGACGGAAATGCCGAGCTGTACTGTGGAGACGACGACATCAACTTCCCAATGCTCGCAATCGGTGCGGCAGGAATCATCTCCGTTATCTCCAACGTTATCCCAAAAGAACTCAAAGCAATGTGTGACGCATTCTTTGCAGGCGACATCGCAACGGCACAGGCATGGAACAAGAAGATGTTCCCCCTCTCCATCGCAATGTTCATCGAGGTCAATCCCATTCCCGCAAAGGCAGCTTGCAACCTCATCGGCTTCAAGGCAGGAACGCCACGTGCACCCCTGACCGAGCTCGAACCGCAAAATCTTGCAAAGCTGGAAGCTGCTATGGCTGAGTTTGGCGTTCAGCATCTTTAATTCCTTTCGCAGTTTGAGGAGGTCTTTATGATCAACATTCTTCTCGTTGGCGCGTGCGGCAAGATGGGCCACGCTGTTGCTGCAAGTGCATCTTTGACGGAGGACGTTCGCATTGTTGCAGGTGTTGACGTCTTTGCCGATGCAACCGCACAGTTCCCCATTTACCCCGACTTTGATTCCGTCAAGGAAGCAATCGACGTCGTCATCGACTTCTCTTCCCCGAAGGTTCTTCCCTCCCTTCTTGCATTCTGCAAAAAGACGGGTGCGAGCGCAGTTCTCTGCACCACGGGGTATTCAGAGGCGGACAAGCAAACCATCTTGGATGCATCGAAAACCCTTGCGCTCTTCCAATCCGCAAATATGTCCGTCGGTATCAACTTGCTCTCCGAGCTATGCCGACGTGCTTCTTCCCTGCTCGGTTCAAACTTCGAAGTGGAGATCGTTGAAAAGCACCACAACAAGAAAGTGGATGCACCCAGCGGAACGGCGCTTGCGCTTGCTGAGGAGATCGCTTCCGTGCGCGAAGGCTCTTCCTTCGTCTACGGTCGGCAAGGTGTGACGGGAAAGAGAACGCAAGCCGAAATCGGCATCCACGCCGTACGCGGCGGAAATATTGTCGGAGATCACGATGTGATGTTTATCAGCGACAACGAAATCATCACCCTTTCCCACAGAGCAGAATCCAAAGCGGTCTTTGCAGACGGCGCTGTCCGTGCGGCAAAGTTTATCGCCGGAAAACCTGCCGGAAAGTACAGCATGAAAGATCTCATTTCGGAATAAATGGTTTTTACCTTCAAAATAAAAAGCGGAACGGCAATTTTGCCGCTCCGCTTTTTTTCTATCTCTTTTTTTTACTTCTTCAAAACTTCTTTTGCCTTTGCAACGACGTTTTCAACAGTGAAGCCGTACTTCTTGAAGAGCTGACCTGCAGGTGCACTCTCGCCGAATCCGTCGATTCCGATGACTGCTCCGTCCAATCCAACGTACTTATACCAACAACCCGTGCTTCCCGCCTCAACTGCAACACGTGCGCGAACGGCATTGGGAAGAACGCTCTCGCGGTACTCCGCGCTTTGACGGTCAAACTCTTCCAAGCAAGGCATCGAAATGACGCGAGCCTTGATCCCCTCTTTTGCGAGCTCTTCCTTTGCGCCCATGATCTGTTCCACTTCCGAGCCGCTTGCCATGAGGAGAACGTCCGGCGTTCCTTCGCAGTCAGCGAGAACGTATCCACCCTTCAACGCTGCAAGGCCGGTGTTTTCGTACTGCGGGAGATTCTGTCTGGTCAAGACGAGGCAGGTGGGTTTGTCACCCGTCAAAGCGGAAATCCAAGCTGCGGTGGTCTCCTTGCCGTCTGCCGGGCGGAACACCTTGATGTTCGGGATCGCACGAAGTCCGGTGAGGTGCTCAACGGGCTGATGGGTCGGGCCGTCTTCGCCGACGCCGATGGAGTCGTGCGTCAAGATGTACGTCACGGGCAGGTTCATGATCGCGCTCATACGCATTGCATTCTTCATATAATCGCTGAACACAAAGAAGGTTGCGCAGTAATTCTTTAAGCCGCCGTGCAAGCAGATTCCGTTGGAGATCGCACTCATTGCGTGCTCACGGATTCCGAAGTGCAAGTTAGAGCCGGTGCGATCCTCTTTCGAGAAGTCGCCGCGCTTTTTCATATTGGACTTGTTGGAAGGTGCAAGGTCTGCAGATCCACCGATCAGGTTGGGAACGAGATCCGCAAGCTTGTTAAGAACGGTAAAACTAGTGTTTCTCGTTGCATCGGGCTTTTCAAAACGGAAAAGATCTTCACAAGAAGCAAGATCAACCATTTCTCCGCTCATCCAAGCGCGATATTCCTTTGCGAGCTCGGGATATGCCTGTTCATACGAAGCAAAGAGTGTGTTCCAAGCAGCTTCCGCTCTTGCGCCCTTTTCACCCACTTCAGCGGTGTGAGCAAAGACTTCGTCAGGAACTTCGAACGCATCACAAGTCCAACCGAGGTTTTCAGCAAGTTTCTGGATGTTTGCTTCGCCGAGCGGTGCACCGTGACACTCATGAGAGCCCTGTTGCGGAGCGCCATATCCAATGATGGTCTTCACAACGATCAAAGTCGGCTTTTCATCCTGTGCCTTTGCGCGAGCAATTGCTTCTTTCAAAGCGTCAATGTCGTTTCCGTCGTCAACGTACTCCACGTTCCATCCCTGAGCCGCGTGACGCGCGCCGACGTCTTCACGGAATGCAATGTCCGTATCGCCCTCAATGGTAATCTCGTTGTCATCATAAAAGACGATGAGCTTATTGAGCCCAAGCGTTCCTGCCAAAGATGCAGCCTCAGCCTCGATGCCCTCCATCATACATCCATCTCCTGCGAGGACGTACGTATAATGATCGACAATGGGATATCCTTCGCGGTTAAACTTTGCCGCAAGATAGCTTTCAGCAAGTGCCATACCAACGCCGTTTGCAACGCCCTGTCCGAGCGGGCCGGTCGTGGTCTCAACACCGACGGTGTGGCCGTACTCCGGGTGGCCCGGGGTCTTTGCGTTCATCTGACGGAACTGCATCAAGTCTTCCTTCGTCAGACCGAATCCAAAGAGGTACAGCAGCGAATAATTCAACATCGAACCGTGTCCTGCCGAGAGAATAAAACGGTCGCGATTGTCGAACTTCGGGTTCTTCGGGTTATACTTCATCGTATCTGCAAACAGAGTGTATCCAATCGGAGCAGAGCCCAAAGGAAGACCGGGATGGCCCGAGTTTGCCTTCTGGATTGCCTGCGCGGAAAGCATTCTGATCGCGTTTACGGTCAAATTTGCAACGTTATTCATGGATCAACCTCCAAAATATTTTCTTCATTCATTTGCGCGTCACTCTTCCACGAATGCACGCAATTTTTCGGTGTCCAGCTTGTCAAACTGGGACAGGTAATCATAAAGACGGGCTGCAATCCGCTTCGCACCACCATCGACATTGCTCTCAATGTTGAGAGGCATGATCGGGTCGTGCACGGACATGCGCAAGAGCAAGAATCCATCCTCATCGGGGTCGTGCATCGAAATGCGCACGCCTTCTCTGCTATCCGTTGCCAGCTCACCGAGATTGGGAGCAAACAGCTCAAGCAGACCGAGAACGTCTTCCCCGTACTCTGAGAAGTGCGGCGTGGTGATGCGCATTCGAATTTCCTTCTCCTCTTTTGCACACTTTAAGTCCGCAATGAGAGATTCAAGCGTTCTTCCCTGCGCTCTCAGTTTTGCCATCTCGATCAAGATGCGCGTGATGAGGTAAGCACCGTCGTCCAAAAAATAATTCTCACGAAGCGCCGCGTGACCGCTGGTCTCGATTGCAAGGGGGCAATCTCTTCCCTCTTCATTGAGGCGAACCGCTTCGTTGATAACGTTTTTATAGCCGCGCTTGTAGCGGTAATGAATGCCGCCGCGGCGTCGAATGAATTCCGCAAGACCGTCGCCCGTGACGCTGTCCGTCACGATATATGCTCCGCGCTTTTCTTTCAACAAAATGGCAGAAATGAGCGCAATCAAACGGTTGCGATTGATCTCCTTTCCGTCCGCAGAAACTGCACCCGCGCGGTCCACATCGGTGTCAAAGATGATTCCGAAATCCGCATTCGTCTTGAGAACCGCCTCGCAGATATACTGCATTGCAACGGGGTTTTCGGGATTGGGAACGTGATTTGGGAAGTTTCCGTCTGGCTCCAAAAACTGACTTCCCGTCGTGTCTGCGCCGAGCGGCTTTAAGACCTCCTCGACGTAAAAACCGCCTGCGCCGTTGCCTGCATCCACGATGATGCGCATCCCCTCAAACGGACGATCAGTCTGGCAACTTGTCCGAACCATTTCAACGAGACGCTTTGCGTAAGTCGACATAAAGTCAACGCTGATGATGCTTCCGCCCTCTTTTTGTTCAAAGGCGTTCTCTTCAGCGAGGTTGAGGATGGTCGTGATGTCGTATGACTCCAGCCCCGCAACGCGGTCAAAGAACTTCAAGCCATTCTTGTTGAACGGATGGTGGCTTGCGGTCAACTGAATGGATCCGTCACAATCGAGGCTTTCCTCTTTCGTGATCATAAACATTGCAGGCGTAGAAGACAGCCCTGCATCCAAAACGGTTGCGCCCATCTCCAAAAGAGCGTTCACAACGCAGGTCTTCAAGCGCGGTGCAGAAATACGACTGTCGTGTCCAACGGCAATGCGCAAACTCTTCTTTCTCGTTTTCTTAGATAAGAACACAAAAAAGGCTTTCGCCATGCGAGCAACGCGATCATCGGTCAACGTGACCGTTTCTCCCTCGACGCCTTCACTGGCAACGCCTCTGATATCGCTTCCGCTTTTAAAGTGCAACCACTCCGAACTTGGCATACTCTCCTCCCGCACAACATTCGCTTCCGGCCATTTGCCGAAAACCAGATCCCATCTTACAAGAGATTCCTCATTCTATCCTATCATAGTATATCATATCTTTCGCCGCTTGGCAAAATAAACGGCATTCTTTTTCGCATTTTTTCAAAAAACAGCGGTTATAAAAAGCGGAGCCTTGCCCATTGCAAAGCTCCGCGACGTCATCAATGTTTGCATCCCGAACAGGTTGCGCAATTTCCCGAACAAGCAGAGCTCTTTCCTCCGTTGCATGTTCCAAAAAACGCCTGCTTGACCTCTCCTCCGCACACAGGGCAACGGGGCTTCTCCCCCTCCTTGACAAGGGTTTCAAATTGTTTCTTGCAGCTCTTGCACTCAAACTGTAACAGCGTCATAAACGGCCTCCATTTCTGCCTTTTCTCATCGCTATGATACAATAAAATTGCCTCTTTGGCAAGTGATTTTTGGCCCTACAAGATCACCTTCCCCGAAATGTATGCCGAAAAGAGTTTTGCAAGGGGCGTTCTCGTCGCCCTCTCAAGCGCGGAGATCAACTCTTTGGGCGTCGCAATCTTGCCACTGTTTTCCTTGAAGTACGTCTTGAGCCCCTTGCAAAGTTTCTCCTCTCCCACGGTCTCACGCACAGCATCAAAGAGCAGAACCCCTTTATTGTACGTCAAGTTGACGTACTCAAACTCGCTTTGAAACTCCGAAAGAGCGCGCATTGACGTGTCTGCCTTTCCGATCATCTTTGCATACACGTCGAAATAAGAGCGGTATGCCGTGCGTGCAGTCTGAACGAACGTGTCATACGTCACGCCGAACGAGGGGTTTTGCTCATAAAACAACCCCACAGAAAACTGCGCAAGCCCCTCGTCTAACCACGGAAATTTCACTTGATCATTTCCCACCTTTGCATACCACCACTGATGCGCAAGCTCATGAACAACGATTTCCACGAGTTCCTCGCTCGTCGTAGCATCTGAAACAAAAACGAGGGAGGGAAACTCCATCCCGCCATACACAAAATCCGCTTGTGCCACCGTGATCTCTTCAAATCCAAGCTCGCCGAAAAGTTCGGAAAACGTCGCGATTGCCGCTTCCGCCGCCTGCAAGGTCTTTTCGGGCGTGGCGTCCGAATAATGTGCATACGTGATTTTCACGTCATTGACTCGCGCTTCAAGGGTGTGAAACTTCTCGGAAAGGATCATTGCAAAATCGCGAACTCCGCTTGCTGAGAACGAGACCACGCTGTGCTCTCCACCCGAACTTTTCACCGTCTTTTTCCCCGTTCCCATCACGGACAGTTTTTTTGGAAACTTGAGCGTCACTTCAAAATCCGCATCTTCCGAATAAAAAGGGTCTCCATTCGGAAAGTACGGCGCGGTGACAAACCCTCCGTCTTCAAACACGCAGAGAATGGGAAAGAAGTTGGCGAGATTCACTGTGTCCTCGGCGCGCCCAAGACGATGTCGCATCTTCGGAATTTGGGTAATAAATCGCATTGTGATCCTTTCCTGCGCCCCCTTTGCAAGTGGTTCTGAAAGGAAAACCTTCAAAAGCGTTCCTTCTGTGGAAAAACGCGCCTCGCGATCGCCCTCGCACACGTTGAAAACCTCGATCCCGCCATACCGAATCCCATCAGGATAACAGGCGTTCTGATGTTGCGTGTAAACAGGCTTTGGCAAAGCGTCCTTTTGAAATGCATTGGGGTAAAGCCGGAACCAGACCTCGCTCAAGTTCGTTCCCGTTGTGTTCAAAAAGGAAAGAGAAAGCTCCCCCGAAAGCACGTCCGTTTCATCGGAAAGCACAAGCTCCATTTCGTACTTTGATCGGCCAACCTCCCCTTTTGAACAGCCGAAAGACGGAAAAAAGAGCGCAACAAGCACGAAGAGTGCAAAGAAAGCAACCCATCTCTTTTGATTTCTCATTTTTCAAAAAACCTCTTTTTCTTTCAACCTATGCCCCCTCGCTCAAAAAGAGAACGCAAAAAAGAAAGGCTGCGCGAATTGCGTTCGCACAGCCCCTCAGCTTTTTTTGGAGATACCTATTGTTACTTTTCTTCCATATCGAGATAATCTCTCGGATTGACGTTTTGGTTGTTCAAGAGAACTTCAAAGTGCACATGCGGTCCTTCCTTGAAGGAAGCATACGCAGAGTTTGAAACCGTCCCGATGACGTCCCCCTTGCGCACGAAATCTCCAACCGACACGACGATGTCACTTGCCAGTGAAGAATAGAGCGTGGTCAAGCCGTTGTCATGGCGAATGACCACCGTTCCGCCGTTGAGAATATCGTTCGGCGTGACGCTGACAACCGTCCCTTCGTACGCCGCGCAGACATACGTTCCCTCGTCTGCCTTAAAGTCAATGCCCTTATGCACCTGCCATTGGTTCAACGTGTTGGAGAAGACGAGAGTGTCAATGGAGTAATCCATGCCGATCGTGCCGTTTGCGACGGGAAGCGCAAAGATGACCGGCTTCGTGTCCACGTCCACCGTGGGCGTTTCCGTCACCGGCCCCTGGTCAGTGGGTTTTTCGTCTTCCACCGGATCCTTCGGGGTGTTGGGATCGACGATCATCGTGTTGTCCGACGGATCAATAAGCTGCCCGCGGTCGCGACTGATAAGCGAAACCGTCACGATTGCCGTGATGGCGAGAACACAAGCAACCAACAAAATGTAATATCCGTTGCGCTTGAAAAAGCTTGCAAATCTTCCTGTTTGAGAATTGTCTTTCATTTCATAACCTCCGTTTTCGGTGTTCCGATTTTGGCTCTTTGCCTTTGCGAATCGAATTGTTGCCCGTAATCTTTCTCCTTATACTCACTCATTTAAAAAAAATTTTACCAACTGCCCAAAATGAGCGGAAAGCCAACCGTGATGACCTCGTCAAAAACCGCAAGCTGTATGTTTACAAGTTCTCCGCGCAAGAGAATCGGCTCGCAAATGGCTTCCGAAAATGCCGTGATGACAAGACGGTCCTCAATGCGCATTCGCGAAACCTCTCTGGCGTTCAATTCCTTCAAAAATGACTGTGCATCGTAAATGTCTCCATGGAAACGCACCGTTACGCCCTCTACTTCTCCTGCACGCTCTAAAAACGAAGCCAACAGCTCTTTTGGAACACGGCAAAGAAACGTTTCCCCATTGGGGATGCAGGAAATACCCTGCATCTCCACTTTTTCCGAAACGTAAACGGTGACGCTCTCAAGCAAATCCTCCTCCTCAGAGATTCCACCGCATAAAATGATCACCGCAAGAATGGGGAGCAAAAATAAACAAATCCTTCGAACCACACGTTCAGACATAAAAAAACCTCCCTGCCCGTTTGGGCAGAGAGGATTATACACAGAATCTTTTCTCTTTATACCTGCTTATAGTTCATCTTTGACGTGTTCAAAGAGATTGTTCAAAAGCTCTTCAGAAGGCTTCTTCGTAAAACAACTGACAACGTACGTTATGATCGGAGAGAGAGCCATACAGACAACGCCGATGATAGGCGATTTTCCAATTCCCGTTTTCAGAACAATGCCAAGCCCGGCGCCCGGTTCAGAAAGTGAGAACCCAAAGACGAGGATGAGCGCGAGCGTCACCGCAAGACAGCCGATGACCGATGCCCAACAACCGGCCTTTGTGATCTTCTTTGAATAAAGAGACAGGACGTACGGCCCGATGAAACAACCGGCAAGAACTCCCCAGCTCAAAGACATCATCACAACGATGACGTCGAACTCACAGATTGCAAACACAGCAGAAAGAGCAACAAAGACAAGGCAGACGATTCGCGTCAGGATGTTGACTTTCTTGTCGTCCGCATTCTTTTTTAAGTATCCTTTATAAAAATCCACCGTCATTGCAGAGGCGCCTGCAAGCGAGAGGGACGCAAGCGTGGACATGCTCGCAGACAAAACGAGAACGACAACCAACCCAAGCAAGCCCTCGGGTAAAACGCGCGTCAAGATATCGGGAACAATGGTGTCCACAGGCGGCTGTGCAGCGGTGTCAAAGAAGAGTCTCGAAACGCCGCCGATGAGGTATGCACACACTCCGACGATAAGCGCAAATAACGTGCTCACCACGGTTGCTCGGCGAATCGCGCCGCCGTCACGGATCGCATAAAACTTGTGAACGATCTGCGGCAATCCCCAAACACCAAAACTGGTGAGAAGGAAGAGTGAGAAGATGTTCACGAATGGGCTGGACCAAAAGTCGTTTCCTGCCGCAGGGATGAATCCAAAGCCCTGCTCAGTGAGCGCCTTGAAGCCTTCGACAAACTTCACACTGTCGCTCGACAGAACGCAAACGATCATTACGACGCCACCACCCAGCATAATGATGCCCTGAATGAAATCCGTAAGTGCGGTCGCAAAATATCCACCAAAGAACAGATAGAGCGCAGTAAGCACCGCCATAATCAAAATGCACCAGACAAAGTCGATGGAAAAAACGCTTTCAAAAAGGTACGCAAGGCCCTGATAGACCGACGCGGAGTACGGAATCAAGAAGAGAAAAATCACGATGGATGAAACGCACTTGATCCATTTGGATTCAAAACGCTGCTCGAAGTACTCCGGCATCGTGCGCGAGCCCAACATCTTCGTGAGATTCTTCGTGCGTTTTGCAAGCACTTTCCACGGAACAAACGAACCCAAAATTGCATTTCCAAGACCGATCCAGGCAACCGCAAGGCCGAAATTCCAGCCGAGATTTCCTGCATATCCGATAAAAATAACGGATGAAAAGTATGTTGTGCCGTATGCAAAGGCCGTCATCCAACCGCCCATTCCCTTTCCTGCAAGCAAAAAGTCATTTAGCGTTGCGCTTCGATTGCGCGTGTAAAACGCGATAACGACCATCATCAAAATATAGACAGCGAGAATGATGTAATTGATTACCATGCGAATTTCCTCTTTGGATTAATATTTATAATTATACATCTGATTGTATATAAAATGCAACTATTCACAACAGAATTTCAACTGTTTTTTTGCGTTTTTCGGATGTTTTGAAAAAAAGTCCGACGAAAAATCCGTCGGACAAGTTCTCTTTCTTTATAAGTACTTCTTGATATCCGCAATGCTGGGAAGCACGACGTTTGGCTTGAAAACGGACTTTCCAAGCATCTCTTCCGTGGTCTCCCCCGTCATCACCAGGATGGAAAGGAACCCGTTGTTTGCGGCAAAGCGCATATCCGTATTCAAGCGGTCGCCCACCATTGCCGTATCCTCCGCACGCACACCGAGGCGATAGAGGATTCCCTCTGCAATGGGGTGATAGGGTTTTCCGCAAATCACGTCCGGCATCTTTCCTGTGCAAGCTTCGATGAGCTTCATAAACGACCCTGCATCGGGAACGTAATCATCCTCAGCAGGACAAGTGACGTCGGGATGGGTCGAAACATAGTAAGCGCCGCGCTTGATGAACCGACAGAACTTCGAGAACTTCTCGTAATTCAACTCCTTGTCGTAAGAGAGGACACAGATATCAGGTTCGTCTTCCACGAGGTCAATACCGTAGCGGAAGAATTCATCCTGCAAACGACGCGTTCCCATAAGATAGATCTTCGCGTGCGCGTAATGATTGAGTAAGTACTCACACGTTGCCTGCCCGGAGGTGTAAACCTCGTTCATGTTCGCATCAATGCCAAGCGAATTGAGCTTCGCAACGTATGTTGCCGCATCCACGGAGGAGTTATTCGTCAAAAAACAAATTCTCTTCCCACTCTCGCGAATCGCATTTAAAGTGTCTTTTGCGCCGGGAATAAGCTTTCGACCAAGATAGACCGTTCCATCCATATCAAACAAAAAACACTTGATGTTTTTAATCTGTTCTGCTGCCATTATGTTTCCCCTTTTATCTCTTTGATCAAACACCGCGCTCGTGCGGCAATTTCTTCTTCTTTTGAAAGGAAAAGCGAAAGGGCTTCTGAAAGCTCCTCTGCTTCCTCTTTTGTCAGCCCGCTTGTGATGGCGTTTTTTGCAACCAACATCCCAAGGGCGGTCATTCTCTGCGGTCGCGCCATGTTCTCACCAACAAGGTCGGAAATGGGCTTTAACCCGCGCTTCCCTTCCGCGCACGCACGCAAAAATGTGGGCAAGCGCAAAAAATCCGCAAGCGCTTTCGGCATTTCTTGCGTTTCACGGTCGTTCATCGGACAGACGCGTTGACAGATGTCACAGCCGAGAACAGATGCGCCAAGCTTCTCTCCACCAGAGGCCAACGAAAGTGGATGATCCATCCAATCGCGTGCGCACTTTTTTCGCTCATACCCATCGCTTGAAATCGCACCGCTCGGGCAAGCATTTTCACACGCGTGGCAATTCTCGCAGCGCGAATTTTCGAACAAAATCGCATCAAAATCAAACGAAAGGAAAGAAAACAACTCTTCCTTTGAGCATCCAAAACGGACGGCTTCACACGCAAAACGGCTCCCAAACGGCTTTGCATAATGCAAGGTGTTTCTCCCCTGCAAAAAACCTGCTTCCGACAAAACGGGCTTCAAAAAAAGCTTCGTGTCGACGCGCGCGGAAATTCCGCTTGCAAGCAGGTTTTTCACAAGCTCCTTTGCTTTTAAGAAGATCCCGTTTGACGCAGGATAGTATGCATCGATGGAAACGGAAAACTTATCTGCTTTCGGGAACGGACGGTATGCATCCAGAAGGATCACGGCCGAGCCTTGCGCATCCTCAACGAAGATTCCGCTTGAAAAACAAATCTTCACTTTTTGACGATCTCCAAAATTGTGTTGAGGCAAACTTCCATCTGCTCTTTCGTTCCAACGGTGATGCGAACGAAATCCGCAATACGCGGTTTTTGGAAGTTACGAACGAGAATCCCTCTCTCCTTCAACATCTGATAGAGCTTTAAACCGGAGATCTTTTCCGAGCGCGCGAAGACAAAATTTGAGCCCGAGGGCAGAACTTCAAATCCGCTCTCCTCCAAGTGCTTTGCAAAGAGGTCGCGCGTTTCCACAACCTCGCTTGCCGCCTCGTCGTAATACGCCTTATCCAAAACCGCCGCCGTTGCCATCTTTTGGGTGAGCATTGAAACGGGATAGCTGTTGAAGCTGTCTTTGATCTTAAAATATCCTTCGATCGTGTGCGCGTTTGCAATTGCATACCCACAGCGAATGCCCGCCAACGCATAGCTCTTTGAGAAGGTCTGCACGACGATGAGGTTGTCAAATTTCTCAATAAGCGGAACGCAGGAAACGCCGCAAAAATCGACATACGCCTCATCCACGATGACAGGAATGTTCGGGTTTGCGCGCAAGATCTTTTCAATCTCAGAAAGCGCAAGAACGCGCCCCGTCGGTGCGTTCGGGTTTGCCAAGATGATACCCTGTGCATCCGGAAGGTTGCAATAATCTTCCGCAATGATCTCAAACGCCTCGTTCAAAGGGACGGTCTCATAATCTACGCCGAAAAACGCGCAGTACACAGGATAGAAGGAGTACGTCACGTCCGCAAAGTACACCTTGCCCTGCCCGGGCGTGAACAGCGTGGGAAACGAGAGCGCCAACACCTCGTCGCTTCCGTTGCCGACATACACATTTTCCGCCTTTACGCCGCGAACGGACGCGATCGCCTCACGAAGGTCACGACACTCAGGATCTGGATAAAGGCGCAGAGAAGAAACATCCTCTTCGAGGGCTTTTTTGACGTGCGCAGAGGGCGCAAACGGATTCTCATTGGTGTTCAGTTTGATGTACCGTTTATCCTTCGGCTGTTCCCCTGCAGTATACGGCGCGATGGATTCGCACAATCTGCTCAAGCGCATATTTCTTTCTCCTTTTTTCTTGCAAAATGTTAAGCGCAACGTTAGTGTATCACGAAACGGGAGTCTTGTCAATTCCATTTCAAAGTTCACAAAAAGTTCACCCTGTTTTCATTTTACTTTCACATCCGTATGCAATAATAAAACCATCAGATAGCGAGAACCAATCAATCATTTTTTTTACTCCAAATATTGACTGTCGGTATTCCGAGGGCGAATCCGATGGAACAGTCTCTTGCCGATCGTGTCCAATCGGCGCACGGAAGCGATTGCAACGCATCCGTGTGAAAAAAGCACGACGGCGAGATGCCCTCGAACCCCAATTTGCAAACCTCACTTATAGAAGACACTTCTATAATGGTTCATCTTCCTCTTTGGACGGGTGCTTCGAAAGAAGCGCCCGTTCTTTTTTTTGCAGAAAAAAAGAGGAGCATTTTGTTCCTCTTCATTCCACTTCATTCACTTCCACAATGACGGCCTTTTCCCCCTTCACGGAGAACGCAACGTCAAACGCGCCGTACCGCATACGATAGATACGCGTTTCATCCTCTTGGTATGACGGGCGCGGGTCGTCCTCAATGCAGTCTGCAACGGCAATGCGATCCGCTTCGGGCAGACGGTTCAAAAGCCCGTTCTCGTCCTCCACAAAAAGTCGGTGCTCAACGAACGCTTCTGCGTATCCTCCGACCGCTTCGGGATGACAGTCTGCAAACGGGAGGTATGGCTTGATGTCAAAGATGGGCGTTCCGTCCAAAAGGTCTGCGCTCTCAACGACGAGAATGTCCCCCTCTTTCGTTCCGCGCTCGACGCCCACAAGTTTTACGCACGAAAGACCGATGGGATTCGGGCGGAAGGGCGAGCGGGAAGCAAACACGCCCACTCTTCGGTTTCCTCCAAGCCGAGGCGGGCGGACGGTGGGAGACCATCCTTCGCGGTGCGCCTTTGAAAAGTCAAAAATCAACCAAAGATGGCTGAACCCTTCGATCTCACGAAGCGCTTCAGGGCTGCGAAATTCCGGCTCGAACACCACACGCGAAACCGTTCTTGCACGGCCGCTTTGGCGCGGAATGCCAAACTTATCCTTGAATTCGTTTTGGATGTGTGCAATGATCTTCATGTTCAAAGCTCGTCAATAACTGCCTCCACTTCGTTGACGGGACAGATGTTATATAAGTACTGCTTGTTGCGCTTATTGCTGTCGCAAAGATAAATCTGTTTTTTCGAATGCTTGATCATCATCTTGCGAATGCGCGCTTCTTCCACGGAAGAATCGGTGATCATTCCATTTTCCATAAAACCACGGCTGGAGAAAAAGAGGATGTCCGCGTTGAAATTCGCGATGAACGCCTCCGCCTCACTTCCGACGAATGCGATAGAGTGAAGAAGCATCATGCCGCCCGTGCAGTAATTTCGGATGCCGCGTTCAGCAAGGCGCATCGAGACCTTTGGGCTGTTTGTGATGACGACGAGGTCCTGGAAGCGAGAAAGGTGCGGGATGAGGTAAGAAACGGTGGAAGACGCATCCATAAAGATAACGCTTCCATCCTCAATATAGCGCGCGGCACGCTCTGCAATGAGTGCTTTTGACTCATTGTTTTGATCCTCTCGCACAAGGAGCGGAATCTCGCATTCGGAAACGTTACGCAGCATCACGCCACCGTGCGTACGGCGAACTTTCCCTTGACGCTCAAGCTCACTGAGATCTCTTCTGATGGTAGGCTGGCTGACAAAGAGCATTTCCGCAAGCTTTGTCACGCTAATGCTCTTGTTCTTTTGCAGTATATCCAAAATCTCTTCCTGTCTTTCCAAATGAAACATAGAAACTCCCTTCCAAACTTTCATTTTATTTCGTTTTCTTTCGCAGTGATTGAACTTTGAAGATTTTTTCTCAACATCACCGCCACTTGTTGACTTTTTCTTTCGTTTTCCGTATTATAACACATATAAAGCAAAAAGAAAAGAGGCTAGAAATGAAATCTTCGACAAAATGTGCAAATCTGCACGCGGTTGGTGACTTGCGCTATGAATCCATCTCCCTTCCCGAATGCGCGGAAGATGAGGTTTTGCTCGCGGTCAAAAGCTGTGGCATTTGCGGAAGTGACGTTGGGCGCGTTTTCAAAAAGGGAACGTATCACTTTCCCACCGTCATTGGACACGAATTCTCGGGTGAAGTGATCTTTGACCCCAAAGGAGAGCTGACCGGAAAGGGTGTTGTCGTCTTCCCTTTGCTTCCCTGCTTTGTTTGCGAAAGCTGCAAGAACCAAAATTACGCAACCTGTTCGAATTACGATTATTACGGCTCCCGCCGCGACGGAGGCATGTCTGAATTCCTCGTCGTCAAGCGTTGGAACCTTCTCCTTCTTCCTGAAAACATCAGCTTTGATGTCGGAGCGATGTGCGAACCCATCTCGGTTGCACGCCACGCGACCTTGAAGTTGAACGTCAAGGAAGGCGAAAATCTTCTCATCTCGGGCGCAGGCCCCATCGGCCTCGTTGCGGCGCAGTGGGCAAAGTCCTTCGGGGTTCAGAACGTCTTCTTCTTCGACATCGACGCGCGTAAGGTTGAGTTTGCAAAGTCGATGGGCTTCTTGGAATATACCGACGGAACGCAAGTTGATTGCGTCATCGAGGGAACGGGCAATGAAAATGCGCTTGCGCGCTGTCTTTCCGCGCTCAAACCCTTCGGAAGGATCGTCCTGATGGGTAACCCATCTGGCGACGTCCACCTCTCACAAAAAACGTACTGGCAGATTCTCCGCAAAGAGCTCACTTTGCTCGGAACGTGGAACTCGTCATACGCAGAACATCAGAACGACTGGGAAGAGAGCTTGAAGGCGCTTTCCGAACACAAGCTGAACGTCGAACCCCTCATCACACACCGCTTCCCTCTTTCGGAATGCAACGAAGCGTTTGCAATGATGACGGACGGAAAAACGTTCTACAACAAAGTTATGCTCGTGATGAATCGCGAGGAGGAATGATATGAAAAAACAGATTTCCCCGTCCGTTATGTGTGCGGACTTCTTCGCTTTGAAGGACTGCATCCAACAGTTTGAAGACAACAATATTGAATATATCCACGTGGATATCATGGACGGATCCTTCGTCCCCAACTTTACGCTCGGAACAGACTTTGTGAAGAAGCTCAAGGCAAACACCTCCATCCCCCTTGACATCCACCTGATGATCGACGACCCCGAGCAGAAGTTGGAGTGGTTCGCTTTCGGCCCGAATGATTATGTTTCCGTGCATTACGAATCCACCCCGCACCTCCACAAGGCGATCGCGGCGATCAAGGCGCGCGGTGCAAAGGCGATGGTTGCCATCAATCCCGCAACCCCCATCTCGGTCTTGGAAGACATCCTTGATGAGATCGACGCCGTTCTCGTCATGACCGTAAATCCCGGCTTTGCAGGGCAAAAGCTCGTCGAACCCACACTCAAGAAGATCCGCAAGCTTCGTGACTTCTTGGATGCCAACGGATATGAGCACATTGAGATCGAAGCGGACGGAAACGTCAGCTTTGAAAATGCAAAGCGTATGAGTGAGGCAGGCGCAAACATCTTTGTTGCGGGAACGTCCAGCATCTTCAACCCCAACTTCTCCCTCTCCGAAGGAATTGAAAAGCTTCACAAGGTCATTGACTGATTCAAACAAAAAAGCGGTCTTAAAAAAAGACCGCTTTTCTTTTTACACTTTTTTATCAAAGTTTTTCATAGATGCGAACGCCAAACTTCTCTAAGCAGAGCGTTCCCTCTTCCACGCTGTCGGTTTCGAGGTTTCTCATCTTTCCGCCGAGGTCGACCTTCACTTCTGCATCGTTATAGTTTTCAACAAAGAGGTACACCTTTTCACCGTCCGTTCTCGTGTGCGCCGTGACGCCCTCGGGGGGATTGGGAATGTTACTTTCAAACTGAAGCTCTTTCAAAATCTGATCAAAGAGATGTTTTTTATACGCCCCCGTGTCGCGCGCGGCAACGTAAAACGCCGTCCCCTTACCAAAGCGATTCTTGACAACGGCAGGCTCCCCTGCGAAGAAATCGGAAGCATATCTCGCGACGACTTCCGCTCCGGGAAGTGCGTGGATGTGCTCGCAGAAATCAACGACTTCGAACTGTTTTCCGTCCGCTTCGATAAAGTTTTTCTCCTCGGGATAGAGGGAATCAATCTCCTCGTTCCAAACGCCGAAGACTTCCTTCAAGCCCTCCGCAGGAAGCCCGTGGAGATAGAAAAGGTCATTCTGATCAACGTACCCGGAGAGATATCCCGAAACAAGTGTTCCACCGTCCTTGACAAAGGAAATGAGGCTTTCAACCACCTCTTTTCTCATTGCGTACAGCATCGGCGCAACCACCAGATCGTACTTCGATAAATCCGCACGCGCGCTTACAATGTCAACATCGATTGCCCGCTTCCAGAATTCTGCATAGAAGGAAAGAACTGTCGCGTAGTACTTCTTGCCAAAGCGCGTGAATCCATCGCTTCCCTCAATTGCCCATTCAACCTCGGTATCGTAAATGACGGCCGCGCGAACCTTCGTTTTCGTTCCGAGAACCTCTTCGATCTTCTGCAAAGTCGCGCCAACTTCGGCAACCTCGCGGAAGGTTCTCGTGTTTTCATTTCCGACGTGGTCAACCACCGCACCGTGCTGACTTTCGCGGTTGCCGCGGCTCTTTCGCCACTGGAAGTACTGCACGGCGTCACTTCCGTGAGCAACTGCCTGCATCGCGGCAAGCTTGTGCATCCCGGGCTTTTTAAGCTTCGGATATCCGTGCCAATTTGCAACGCTGGGCGTGCTTTCCATCAAGACCCACGGTTTATCCTTAAACGCGCGGAATAGATCCATCGTTGCCGCGTGTTCGATCGCATTATAGAAATGGCCGTCCTCACCGGGCTTGTGCCAATAAGGATAGCTGTCGAGGGAGATGAAGTCCACTTCCTCGGAAATGCGGAAGTAATCCACGTCCATAAAGTGCACCATATAGTTGGTGGTCACGGGAAGATCGGAGAACTTGCGAATCGCCTGCACCTCATTTTTGATGAAATCCGCCGTTTGATGCGTGACGAAACGTCTCCAATTGAGACGCACAGGATTGTTGTTTTCACCGTAATCAAGTGGCGGCTCGATCTGGTCAAAGCTGTCATATTGATGGCTCCAGAAGGTCATCCACCAATCGTGATTGAGCTTTTCGATGTCGTTGTCGTACTCCTTTCTTAACCAATCGCGGAAAGCTTCCACGCAGAGGTCGCAAAAACAGGTCCCGCCGTACTCATTGGAAATATGCCAGCCGATGACCGCAGGATGCTTTCCATATCGCTCTGCGAGCTTTTCATTGATTGCAGCAACCTTTTTGCGGTAGTATGGCGAGGTATAACAATGGTTATGGCGGAAGCCAAAGTGATTGCGATGCCCCGTATTGTTGACGCGCAAGACCTCGGGATGCTGATCAGCCATCCAATGCGGGCGCGCCGCGGAAGGCGTTGCAAGGAAAACTCGGCCGCCGTTTTCATAGATGCGATCCAAGATTTCGTCCAACCACTCGAAATTATAAACCCCATCCTGCGGCTCAAGCATCGCCCACGAAAAAATGCCGACTGACATCTCGTTGCAGTTCGCAAGCTTCATCAAGCGCATATCCTCATCCCAAATGCCGGGAACATTGATCCACTGTTCTGGGTTATAGTCACCGCCATGCAAAAAATGGCGAAAGTTTTCGTTGATAAACTCCTTCATTCTAACCTCCATGCGAAACAGTTGTTTCGAAATATACGAGAATTATAGCATATCCCCCACGGAACTTCAAGCCTTCTTTCAAATTATTCTCACGAAAAAAAGAAAGAGCAAAGCACATTGCTGCACTCCACTCTTCCTTTTAGGGGGGGAAAAAAGCATATTTAGGGATTTGCGCTTCTTTTTAATTTTTGAGCGCTATCATTGATTTTCGGTTTTCTCTCCTCCAATGAAGTGAAAACCACGTCAAATCTTACAATTTATTCTTTCTTTTTAATGACCTCTTCCACAGCCGTTTCGTCCTCGTGCGGAATCACTTTCCACTCGATCTTCAGAATCAGACAAAGCAAGCTGAGCGGAATGGTCACAAGGTGGAACCACGGAATCAGAAATGCGTAAACAAGCTGTTTTTTCCTGCTGCAGTACACATGCTTCTGTTCGCGAATGAGAACAACGATCCCTTCCAAAAAAGAGCTCAAGTACAGCGAGGCCGCACCCAGCAGCAATCCTTTCAGCCAGGAAAGAACGGGAAGCGCTCCGCCCGAAAAAAAGGTGATCGCCGCACTCGTCACTGGGTAGATCGCACCGACAAACAGCGTGAACAGCCCGTATGGAAACACATAAAAGAAAATGTCATAGCAGGAGAATTTTTGAATCCCCTTCTGTCGGAAGATCCCGAGAAGGAGCTTATGCCCTGCTTTGAAGAAAACGGCAAGTCTTCCCTTGATCCAGCGCATTCGCTGACGGCACGCGATCTTGAAGCTGACGGGTTGTTCATCAAAGAAAACGGCGCTCTCACAGGCGACGATCTTATAGCCGCGCGCAACGAGGTCGATGCAAAGCTCCGTGTCTTCCGTGAGGCAATGATAATGCCAGCCTTCTTTGAGACACTCGCTTGCAAGCAAGAAGCCTGTTCCTGCAAAGTGCGTCGTCGTGGAAAGAAGGGTTCTCGGGCGGTGCATGCAAAGCATACTCTTGCACCAATGCACGCCGTACGCCGCGGAGATGCAGTTTGCGTCAAAGTTCTTCGCGCAACGATATCCATTGACAACACGCGCACCGGAGTCAAAAACGTTGTTCATCTCCTTGACAAAATTCGCGGTCACAACGTTGTCCGCATCAAAGAAGAAATATCCTTCAAAGCTCTCGATCCCGTAATCTCGGGCGATGTTTTCAAAGAGAAACTCAAGCGCCCAGCCCTTGCGCGCCTTGGTCGGGTCAAATCGCTCGTATACAACAGCGCCATGTTCCCGCGCGATTTCCGCCGTCCGATCGGTGCAGTTGTCTGCAACGACAAACACGGTCAGCAAATCCTTTGGATAGTCCTGCGCGGAGAGACTCTTGAGAAGATTGCCGATCACGCACTCTTCATTTCGCGCCGCAACGACAACAGCATATCGGTGGTTCTCCTTTGCCGACGCAAACTCCTTTGGCTTTGCAAAAAATCCAATGACGTAATAAATCCCTTTGAACGCAACCAAAACGGAAAAGACGGTCAAGATCCAGGATGTTATCTCGTTTAGCAAATCCATTTTTCTGTTTTAATTCTTACTTTGTTCCATCAACTCAGCAATGCCGCTCAAGACATACTTCGGGCGGTACGGGAAGCTCTCAATGTCCTCAAGCGCGGTTACACCGGAAAGCACAAGAACGGTATCGAGGTTGGACTCGATGCCCGCGATGATGTCGGTGTCCATGCGGTCGCCGATGAACGCGATGTCCTCACTGTGGCAGCCGATCATCTTCAATCCGTGGCGCAGCATCACGGGGTTGGGCTTGCCAACGAAGTACGCCTTTTTCCCCGTCGCAATCTCGATCGGAGAAATGAGCGCACCGGTCGCGGGCATAATCCCCTTTTCGGTGACACCCACCGTGTCGGGATTTGCGCCAATAAGCTTTGCGCCCTTTCTCACGAGCTCAATTGCCTTTTCGATCTTCTCGAAACTATACGATCTCGTTTCGCCCAAAACGACGTAATCCGGATTGACGTCGTTCATATAAATCTTTTTGTCGTACATCGCTTTGGTGAGCGCAGCTTCGCCAATGACGTACGCCGTGCAATCGGGCTTCTGAGAGTGCAAGAACTCTGCAGTTGCCATTGCGCTGGTGTAAAAGTGTGATGCGGAAACCTCCAAGCCCATGCGAGCGAGTTTCATCGAAAGCTCGTGCGGCGTGCGCTCCGGGCTGTTCGTCAGGAAAATAAATTTCTTATTGTTTTCAATCAGCCAATTGACGAAGTCCTTCACACCCGGCAAAATCATATTGCCGTGATAGATGACGCCGTCCATATCGCAGATAAATCCTTTCTTCTTCAAAACTTCATGCATATTTTTCTAAAACCTTCCTGTTTTAAGTTTCTTTTCTCTTCTTTCATATCTCACGCTCATTATGATACATTTTCTTGAAATTGTCAACAAAAACGCCGATCCCTTGCGCCATCATTTCCCTCCCCATTGACATTTTTATTCCTCCGTGCTAAAATGAACGCATGAAAAACGTTTTGATCACAGGTGCAAACGGTGGAATGGGAAAAGCAACTTGCGAGCTTCTCTCCGCTTTGGGATATCGCGTCTTTGGGCTGGATAAAAGTGCGCCGACGTCCTTTTCGGGCGAGCGCTTCTTTCAGGTTGACCTTGCTTCAGAAGATGCCCTCTTGTCCGTTTGCGACGAGCTGAAGCAAGAGGTTGACGAGCTGTTTGCCATCATTCATATGGCAGGGATTTATGATTTAAACTCCCTCATTGAGATGCGCGAAGAAGACGTGATGCGCATCTTTCAGGCAAACCTCTTTTCCGTTTATCGCGTCAATAGGATCCTCTTTCCCCTGCTTGCAAGCGGCTCCCGCATCGTCATCACAACGAGCGAACTTGCGCCTCTTGACCCGCTTCCCTTCACGGGAATATACGGAATCACGAAAAGTGCGCTCGAAAAGTACGCCTTTTCTCTCCGAATGGAGCTTGCGCTTCACAAGATCTCGGTCAGCATTCTCCGCCCCGGTGCTGTGAAAACAGGCCTCTTGGGGGATTCCACCGCGGCGCTGGACCGCTTTGTCGCAAGCACCGAGCTTTATCAATGCAATGCAGAGCGTTTCAAAAGAATCGTGGACAGCGTGGAAACAAAAAACGTTCCGCCGAAGAAGGTTGCACGCCTTGCTCTTCGCGCGCTGAAGCAAAGACGCCCGAAATATGTTTACAATTTAAACAGGAACGCACTTCTTCGCATTCTCTCTTCCTTGCCCGACCGATTGCAGGTTTTCATCATTTCGAAGATCTTGCAAAAAAAGAAAGAAAAGCCTCCGCGTTGACAGAAAAACAGCTCTCTTTTTCGCATCTTCAATTTGTTTGGAAGTCAACACAATTTGCGGAAATTGTTTGACATTGCCTATCCCCCGTGATATAATAAAAGAAAAACTTTTTTGATGGAGAAACATAATGAGAAAAGCTATTAAAATTATCAACATCATCACGATGATTGTTTGCGCACTTGTGATCTTTGGATCGTTCGTGAACTGCTGGGTTTCGTTCATTAAGACCAACGAAGAAATCCCTCTCTTTAAGTTCATTCCCACGCTCCTTCTCCTCATTCCTATTGTTGTTTGCAACTTGACAAATGAGAAGGTTGAATTTGCATTGTCCGCTCGTGAGTTCAAGGTTTTCTGGTTGATCACGTTGATCGGCGGAAACATCATTTCCGGTCTTTTGATGCTCTATCTTTACAAGGCAGAAACGAAGAATGACCAGCCTGCTGTTGCTGTTGAGGCTGTCGCTGAAGAAGTTCCCGTTGCAGAAGAAGTTGCTGAAGAAGTACCTGTCGAAGAATAAAAGTTAAAACAACGAATCCTTATGGCAAGCCATGAGGATTTTTTTTGCGCAAAAAAAAAGGATAACGGGGTTGCCGTTATCCTTTTTCCATTTTTCTTACAGAATCTCCTGATAGAGCACGCCATCCTTTTCGGTGAACTTGACTTCTCCAAAGCAGATGCGACGGTTATCGCTCGGATTTTCCGGGTGCGTCTGCACGTGGAAGGAGGTCATCAACCTGCCATCTTTCGCACGGAAGAAAGCGTTGTGCCCTGCCCCGAAGTACCCATCGCGGGATTTTAAGACGGGGTTTGCAAGATCGCTTTTCGTCCAAGGGCCAAGAGGATGATCTGCCACCGCGATACAGATGGAGTAATCATTGGTTGCGTAATAATTGGTGGAGTAATTCATCACGTACTTCTCGCCATATTTGATGACGTTCGGCCCTTCATTCCAAATATAGTTGATGGGCAAGGAAAGAAGCTCCCAATCGTGCGTTGGAGTGGTCATGAGCTTATGCTCCCCAATGGCACGGGTCAATGTGTCATCAAGCTCAACGCAATAGACTTGGCTTGTGTAAACTCCGTCGATGACGTTCTCGATGCAGTCGCGAGAGTAATAAAAGAAGTTTCCCTCCTCGCAGATGAGAACGGAGCCATCAATGGTGGAGTATCCAAGGTCAAACATGGGTTTTCCCCAAACGTCAGTGAACGGACCGGTCGGGCTGTCCGACGTTGCCACCGCAAGATAAAGGCGGTTGTTGTTCTCGGGGACGCGCACGGAATAATGCATGATGAACTTTCCGTTGTGGTAAACAACTTCGGGTGCCCAGAAGTTGACAGAACCCCAATGCTCGGAAGTGTCAAAGCAGAGAATGGGCTCGCTCCAATTGACAAGGTCGTCGCTCACCCAAACATAAAAACCGTCGATCAAGCTGGTCGCATAGCAATAGTACTTTCCTTCGAACAAGACGACCTGTGGATCACCAATGTTCGTGATATCCGTTACAATCATTCTTTCTCCTCCAAATTTGTTTCGGAATTATTGATCTTTCCCGCGCTCTTTTTATTCAAGCAACGGTTCAAAACAAAGACGACGGCAAGCACGACGGCGATGACGACGAGGGCCGCCCAGAAGATATTTTGGTTCGGAATGAAGGATTCCGTTCCGTCCGAATTGATCATTGTTTCTGCCCCGCGCAAAACTGCCGCTCCAACCGCAGGACCAATCAATCCGGGAATCAAGACCTGCCCAACAATGCGCAATCCCTGGAACGCACCTGCCTTTCCAATCGGCGTATAGTCGCGGATCATCGCTCCAAAGACGGCCATTCCTGTCAAGTACCCCGTCATCATCAGAAGAGAACCAATGAAGACGAGAGCGACGTTCGTAAAGATGCCAAGAATGACGTACCCCAAGCAGAGCGCCGCAAGCGAAGGAATGACGGAGCGCGTGAAGCCCACCTTGTCGTAGTACCGGCCGTAAATCGCGGTTGCGATCGCCGCAAGGATGATGGCAGGCGCCATGATGAGAACGTAATTTTCGAGCGCGAGAGAAACCTCATAATAAATGATGAGGTACGGCATAAAGATCTGGATTGAAATGCCGAACACCGCAAATGCAAGGATGGTGAGATATAAAACGACGTTGCTTCGCACCGTGGACGGGCGGAAGCCATACAGGATGTTCTTGAAGTACTGCTCGTTGCCCTCGTGACGCTCGAGCGTTTCCTTGATGAGGAAAAAGCTCATAACGCCAATTAAAAGAACGACGATTCCGATGATTGCAAAGATTGCAGTCCAACTCTCGGCGAGCGCAAGGTCAAACGACATAAAGCCACCAAACACGACGAGAATGGCAACGAGGGGCATCATCGCGTTGACCCCTTCCACTTTGCCGCGGTTGCTCTCTTCCGTCACGTCCGTCAGCCACGCATTAAAGCAAGCGTCGTTCGCGGTCGAACCGAAGAAGGTCATCACGCAGTCAAGAATAATGGTGATGGTCACGCAGATCGCAGAAACGGAAGTCGCCGTTGGGATCATCGCGCCGATGAGATCCACGCGAACGAAGGAAAAGCCCAAAATGGAAAGACCCCAGAGAATATATCCCAAGGAGATGAAAATTTTTCTTCTTCCCACCTGATCGGAAAGCGCTCCAATGAGAATGGTTGTGAGGGTCGCGATGACCGCAGAGCAAGTCACCATCGTCGCGATCTGATCGGCGGATGCGTTGAACATCTTATAGATGAACACATTGAAGTACATATTCTCGACGACCCAAGCAACCTGGCCAATGAGGCTGAACAGGATGAGCGCGATCCAAAAACGCTTTGCATTTCCCTTTTGCATAGAACAGTTCTCCCTATCTCATTTCGTTCATTATATCACATTCCCAATCGAATTGCAATGTACAATTGAAAAAAGCGTGACGCCATTTTCGCGCACGCTTTTTGTCTTCCCTTTTTTATGTCACTTATTCGTTCGGATTGCCGCTGATATAGTGAATGTACGCGTTTGCAATCTCCCCTTCGTCATTTAAGATGTGAACGGTTCCACCCATGATCGGCGTTCCCTGCACCTGACCTGGGTATGCAAACTTAACCGTTCCGTCTTCGAGCAACCAGTTCAGCGCGTCGTATGTTGCGATCTTCTGCCCAAACTGGAATCTCACGCCGTCAAAAACAGCGCTTGCGCTGTTCGCGTGCTCATGTCCGCAATAGATCGAGTCAACGCCGAGAACTTTCATCTTCGCAAAGATCTCGCCGTTTGCATCCCAGCCCGTTCCCCACTCCGTGCCGATATATCCAAAGTCCATTTCCGCCTTGTCAGGATGTGCGTCAATGTTGACCGGAGCATTTTTCAATCTTGTGAAGCCATACTGCTCATAAGCATCGTAAAACGCGTTCATCGGAATGTGGAAGGCAAACGAAATCTTGGTCTTGGGGGAGTTTTTCTTCAGCTTTGCGCCGATCTCTTCAAACCAAGCGACCTGATCATCTCCAAAACCTGCGCCCTTCTTCGTGTGCCCGTTTGCAAGCGTTTCCTCGCTCGCATGCCCCGTTCCGTTCGAGTCCATCATAAAGAAGATTCGAATCAGCTTTCCTCCCTGGGTGATGCCCACGGTATAGTTCCCGTTTCCCGTGATGTCACGCTGCTTAAAAAGGCAAAATTCCGCGTTTTCAAGCACGGAACACTGCCAATCTGCACCCATCGCGCTTTCCGCCTCATGGTTGCCGAAAATAGGTGCCCAAGGAATCCCAAAACTGTCCATTTTGCGAACGAGCGCCGCAAACTGCGAGCCGCTGTCATCAAACTCGCCGTATATCATATCACCCGTGAGCAAGATGAAATCAGGGCTAACTTCTTCGATAATCTGGTCAAGATGATCGTTTAAGCGAATGTTCACGTTTTCCTTCGCATAGTACGCCGCGGAAGAAGCATTCAATCGATCCTTTGTTCTCATCTGCGATGCGTCGATCGTCTGTGTGTCGGTCAGTTGCAAGATAACCGGACTTTTTCCAACGGGAATGTCCACAATAAAGTCAGGAATGTTCACGCCGTTATATCCTCCGTCTTCCGTTTTGCCCGAGCATCCTGCCGTGAATGCAACAAGCGCCAAAATCAAACATAACGTCAAAGTCAAAACTCTTTTCATCGATTTTTCCTCCCTTTCCCTTATTATACAACATCGCTCCTCGCTTTTCAAGAGGAAATAAATAATACGATGACAAAACTCATCGGTTAAGTCATTTGCCTTCCTTGACTTTTTCCCGTTGCAATGATAGAATGAACGCATCGAACAGTTCCCTTTTTTGGAGGAATTTTGATGAATCAAACACCTTCCCTCACCACCCTTTGTGCAAGCCTTTGTGAAATCATGGGAATTGCTCCGCCGAAGAATGCCGATTGTGAAAATGCAGAGTTCGTTCAAGCTGTCAAATCGAACTTGGGCGGAACTGCCGACCGTATCGTGATGTTCAACCCCGATGCCATCGGAGAATGGATCTCCAAAAAGTATGCCGAGCTTCTTGCGCCCGTGAATGAGCGCTGCAATCTTTCGCTTGCAATGAAAACAGTGATGCCGAGCGTCACTCCCGTCTGCTTCGGAACGATGTACACCGGAGCAGCTCCTTGCGTTCACGGAATCCAATCATACGTAAAACCCGTCATCCAAATCGAATCCATCTTTGACGCCCTCATCAAAGCGGGCAAAAAACCTGCAATCGTCGTCACCGCAGGAGACAGTCTTTCCAAAATCTTCTTGGAGCGCCCCATGGATTACTTTATCCTTCCTACCATTGAGGAAGTCAACGCAAAGGCAATGGAACTTCTCCTTGCCGATGAGCACGACTTCATCGTCATATACAACGGAAATTACGACACGGTGATGCATAAGTTCGGCCCTGAAAGCAAAGAAGCGCTTTCCGAGCTTTCGAAAAACGCAAAGGTCTTCTCTGCCCTCTGTGATGCGATTGAACAAAATTGGAAATCGCACAACACCCTCCTCGGCTTTGCCATGGATCACGGCTGTCACGAGATCGACGGCGGTTGCGGATCGCACGGTTTAGATATGGAAGAGGACATCAACATCGTGCATCAATATAAGACGTTCAAAGCAAAATAAACATAAAACACAAATAAAAAAGACGAACGATTCTTCGTTCGTCTTTTTGTTTTAGTCTTTCAGCTTTTCCAAAAGCAAGTCAACGGCACGCGTTGCATAGCTTTCAAGCGTTCCCTCATCGCGCAAGTAAAACAGCACGGTATAGCGATCGCGCATCGTGAGCGCACGGCGAATTCCTGCAAGCATTGTTTCACGGTCACGAACGGGCATCGGAACGTTCATCTTTTCGCAGAACGCTTCCACCTTCCTGAAGAACGGCAAGTACTTCTCGATCAGAGCTTTCAAATTCCCATCCTTGGTTTCCTTTGCCAAGAGCTCGTATATCATTGCAACGAGGCGCGTTCCTTCGCAAACTTCGAGGCCGTGCAAACTCGGTTTTTCTCCGCGTTCAATGGCAAAGACCTCCCACGCGTGCGCAATGATATGTTCCGAGCCGGAGGCCGGACGAGAATTCCCGACGTACGCCATGCCAAGGCCGGTCACCAAAAATCCTTCCATCACGTTTTTGACGGTCTCTGCGCTTCTCGACTGCAGGTTTTCTGCGCTCTCCAAGCACTTGTTTGTTGCATCAAGAACGTCGCTTGCAATCTTTTCGCAGAAAAACTCCCCCGTTTTGTCGCGGGCAAGCTCCCAATCCAATATGCCGACGTACTTCCCGAACATATCACCGATTCCGGCAAGCATCATCTCCCACGGCGCTTGTGTGAGAATGTCAAGGTCGCCAATGATGAACTTTGGCGTGGTTGCCTGAATCGTGGTTTTCGTTCCGTCGTGCAAGATGGGAGAACCTGCCGAAGCATATCCATCCATTGACGGTGCGGTCGCAACGATTCCGTAGGGTAAGCCCAAGCGATATGACGTCAATCTCGAAACGTCATTGAGCGTTCCTGATCCAACGGCGAGGATAAAGTCGGGCATCAGGCAAGCACCGAACGGATTTGCCTTTGCGGCAAGATCACTTGCATACAGCAAGACGTTTCCGAGCGTTTCCGCATTGGGAAGCACGTCTCCTTTAAGGACAAGGGTCGCGTGATGCTTTCCGCATGCCTTCAGGATCTCTTCAACACGCACACCTGCAACGGGAAACGTATTCTCGTCCGCCACCACGTAAATGCGGGAATAATCCTTCAAAATCTCCGTGATCTTTTCGATCGCACCCGAACAGATCCACGCTCCGTCCAAGGGGGCGCGGTGAACTTTTCTTTCGCAATTGCAAGAAACTTCAATCATCGCAAATCTTCCTCTTAAAAAATCAAGCTCATTATAGCACCTTTTGTTTCCTCTTTCAAGCAAAACAAAAAATAACAAACAACTTTTGTAAAAAATAGCCCGTCATCTTCATAGATGACGGGCTATTAAAAAACTCATTAAAGCTCTTCAAAGTGCTTAATTCCAACGACGCTCTCAACAGGAAGCGCAAAAACGACGCCGTGCGCATCCGTTGTGCTCCCCGCGCTTTCCATAATCGCGTGCATAATCGCATCCCGTTTTGCGCGCTCCGCAACGATATACACCATCTCTTTCTCTTCACTGATGGCAACGCCGAAGAACTTTGCGATCTCCGCTCCCGTGCCCTTTGCGCGAACGACCGTTCCGCCGCTTGCACCAGCGGTACGTGCTGCATCCATAACAAGGTCCGTGTTTCCTTTATCGACAATTGTGACAATCAAAACGCTTTTCGTTTCGTTCATTGTTTCTTCCTCCTTTTTCTCAACGGGAGCTTCCCCTACGAAATAATTGAGCGATGCATGTCCACCGATGCCATCAATCGGCAAGAAAACGGCAATTCCGTTTCCTGCGGATCCGATGTCCATCTCGAAGTACATATCGCGAACGAGCTTCTCCTTCGTGCTATCTGAGATCATGGCTTCCATAATGACTTTATCCGTCTTCTCAATGCCAAGGAAATCCAGCATCTTTTCGCTCGCTGTTCCGTGAGAGAGCGTGCTGATGACGTGGCTTGCGCCGTGTCTTTTGAAGAACTCAAGGTATTTCTCCTCATATTCTCGCTTTGTGATCAAAATTAAATATTTCAAACCTAACATACGTCCACCCTTATTCAATGATATCTTCCTTCTGTGCAGCCGCTTCGGCTTTCTTTGCCTGGAGCTTTTTCATCTTGATCTTGTAGATCAAGCCAAGGATTTGAATGGTGATGAGCGGAGTCATTGCAACCATTGCAACGACGCCAAATCCTTGAGTTGCGATGTCGCCGCCGACTGCAGAGCAAACACCGAGCGCCAACGGCATCAAGAAACTTGCCGTCATCGCGCCCGAAGCAACGCCACCCGAGTCAAATGCGATCGCCGTGAAGATGTCGGGAACGAAGAACATGAGAACAAGCGCGATCAAGTATCCCGGAATCAAGAATGCCATAATGGGAATGTTGAACACGATTCGGGACATTGCGAGCCCAACCGAAACTGCAACGCCAATCATCAAGCTCCCGCGCAATGCCTTTGGCGGAATCGCACCGGATGTGATCTCATAAACCTGGCGAGTCAAAACGTGCACAGCAGGCTCCGCCGCCACAACGAAGAATCCGACGACCATTCCGATGGGAATGGCGATCCAGTTATACGAAAGGTTCCCGATCGTTTCCCCGAGGAAACTTCCCACAGGCAAGAAACCGACGTTGACGCCGAGCAAGAAGAGAACAAGACCGGCGTACGTATAGAACACGCCGACTAAGATTCGAATGATCTGCTGTTTTTGAACTTTTTGGCCAAACAGCTGGAAAATGAAGAAGAATGCAACGATGGGCAAAAGCGCAATGGCAACTTCCTTCAAGTAATGCGGGAACGCCTCAAAGAACACTTTGACGAGCTCGCGCGAATCTGAAACGCTGGGAATCACCGTTGCTGACGTTTCGATGTTCTCGGGTTTGAAAATGATCCCGAGGATCATCACCGAAAGGATGGGGCCAACCGAACAGAGCGCGGTCAAGCCAAAGCCGTCCGTCTCCGCGTTTTTATCACTTCTCATCGCAGCAACACCGGTTCCGATCGCGATGATGAACGGAACGCTCATCGGGCCTGTCGTGACTCCGCCCGAATCAAACGCCAACGGGACGAACGCCGCAGGAACGAACTGTGCAAGAATAAACACGCAAGCATAGCAACCAAGCAAAAGATAGGACAGGCGAACCTTCAAGACAATACGCAAAAACGCGATCACGAGGAAAACACCCACGCCAACGCCCACCGCCAAGATCAGCGTCCAGGGGTTGATGGTGTTCGAAAGCTGCCCTGCCAAAACCTGAAGGTCAGGCTCGGAAACCGTGATCAAAACGCCCACGATAAAGCAAACGGGAACGATGATCCAGAGCTTCTTCGTGCGCATCACAGACGTTCCGACGTACTCACCGATGGGGGTCATTGCCGTGTCTGCGCCAAGCGTGAATAAGCCCATGCCAACGATGACGAAAAACGCGCCCAAAATGAACGCCAAAAAGACCCCACTTTCAATGGGGGCAATCGTCACGCAAAGAGCCAAGACGATCAGCGTGATGGGAAGAACGGAGGAAAACGCCTCTTTCACCTTTTCGGAGATGATCGTCTTATCCGCTCTGATAAAGTTCATCCGTTTTTTCAAGCTCTGTCACCTACTTTCTTGTTGGGAACAGTATAGCAAACAACTGTACGTTTGTCAATCTTGATTTTTGAGTAAAACATAAAAAGACAACGTGCAAGAAAATGCACGCTGTCTTAAAATCAGGTTCTTATTTCACGTCAATCTGCACCCCACGCATCGCTGCAAGCGCGGTTTCGTGGCTCTCGTTTGTTACACCGGCGCACGCTTTTGAATCCACCAACACCTTTGCCTCGGGGAAAGCTGCCTTCAAAATCATCGCGTTTGAAATCACGCAGATGTCTGTGCAAAGGCCACAAAGCTCGATCTCATCGACCGCTCCGAATCTTTCCAGAACGTTGGGAAGAGAAATGCTTCCAAACGTCTCCTTGTCGACGACGGTCGAAACATAGGGCAAAAGCTCTTCGCAGATCTGCCAACCTGCCGTATTTTTCACACAGTGCAAAACGGGCAGCTTTCTTCCCTCTTGCGTCTGCAGATACTCCTTGCCGTGTGTGTCGCGCGTGAAGATGACCGTTCCATCAAAATCCTTCACCTTTTCCACGACAGCAGGAACAATTGACCGCGCCTGCTCGCTTCCGAGGCTCCCCGAAATAAAATCAACTTGCATATCAACAACGATCAAAAATTTCATAAATTTCTCCTTTTTACTCATTGGATGGTTCTCTTTTTCCACGTTTCCAGATCCACAATGCATATCCTGCCGAAACCACAGTCAAAACAACTGCTGTGATGACGGAAAGCGTCAAATCCGCCTCGGCGGAAAATGCGCTTGTTGCGTTGATCACGCTATGCGTCACAATGCAGGGAAGCAAGCTGCCTGAACGATAAAAGATCACCGTGAACAAGAATCCCGCTGCCGTTGCGTACACGATCTGCAAGAGCGTCAAGAAGACATCAGCACCGCTGAGCAGATTGACGATGTGCCCAAATCCAAACGTGACGCTGGAAACAATGATTGCAACTGAAAGTTTATCTTTTTGCAAGGCTTTGAAAAGAAATCCGCGGAAAATGACCTCTTCAATCACACCGACACACAGCATCGAGATGACGTAAAACGCGGTTTCCAGCGGACGGGTGCGAAGACAGACTCCACCCCAGAAGTTGACCGAAATCATCAAAAGAAGGGGTAAGAAGAATAAGTACGTCCTTTTGTCAAACGTTCCGAGCGTCAATCCAAACTTCTCCGCAAGGCCTGCTTTTTTGCACCAAATGAGCAAAAACAGCGCAAGCGCAAGCCCGATGAAAGCTGTTATGAGTTTATCTTGCCCAATCTGTGCGGAAAGAGAATCCGCCAAGCTCATCAAAATGATATATAATGCGATCCAAAGGAGCGCAAACGTCAATTCATTTTTTTCGTAAAGTCGCTTCATTTTTCTCCTTGCGGGTTACTTCTCTTTCAAAGAAACAGCCAATTTCCCCTATTTCCCCCATTATAGCACAAAATAACCTCAGTTTTAAGGTTATTTTGCAATTTATCATATCAGTTTTATGCACCAAGGAATATCCGATTCATCTCAAGAAGTTTTTCCGGGCAGAGGTTCCAAACCGGGTCTTCCGGGCCGGAACAGGTGCGAACAACTGTTCCCCACAGCCCAAGCTCGCGGTATCCTTGCATCATTTCCTTGACCAACATCCAGTATTCTTCGGATTTTTCCTCCCAAATAAGGCGATATCCTCCGCTGTAAGTCACGCCCTCTCCACAGACGACAAGGGTGTTTGAAAGGCCGTTTTCAAGGTTATGCTTAAGATGTGCGATCGTTCCTTTCAGATTCGCTCTGAATTCCTCAACGTGTTCCTTCAAAAAGTCGATCATCAGCTTCTCTGCCTGCGGAATCTTCTCGGGGTCCAAATTTGTGTAGTACCACACCCGATGGTACCAATCGTCTGTGGGCGGATAATCACAGTCTGCAAGCGTTCTCAATTCTTCCTTTGAAACCTTCTCTTCCTTCAAGAAGGATTCGTTTGCCTCAAGCATGGTGTACATCGCAAACCAGAGGAAGTAATTATGAAAGTTAAAGACCTCCAAATTCTTCGGGACCTGCCGAAAATCCGTGTAGTACGTATAAGAATCGAAGGCAAACAAAATATTCGGATGCCGTTCTTTCAGCCACGAAATCGCCTCTTCGTGTTTTGCACGGAAAACTGCGAACTCTTCCTCCGTCAAATTGTTTTGGTTGTATCCATTCACAAAGTACAGCCCGTCCGCTTCGTTGAAGATCTCCGCAAAAGCAACCATATCCGCAAGGTCGCGCGCCTCCAGCTCACAGAGGATATAATGCAAGAACTTTGCAAACGCAGAGAAACGCTCCAGCGGTGCAAGCGCGTGAAGCTCATCGTTTAAGGCGCGGTCTTTCACCAGCCAGCACGTGTGCAGATAGTACCACGAGGACAGGATGATATAAACTCCGTGGCGCTTGGCCGCCTCAAAGAGCTCAATGAGGCGCTTGTGAGGATCGCAAAGCCCCGGCGCACCGTTTGCACCAAACTGCCGGATCGCACCGTCGTGTTCGCCGAAGATGTGCCCCCATGTGATAGGCCCGCGCAAGTTGCCGTTAAGATCGTGTATAATTCCTGCGCCGTCATCCAAGCGAATGCAATTGAAGCCGCGCTCTTTATGCTCTCGCATCATCTTGTCGAGGTCACGGTAAGCTCCACCTGCTTCCGTGTCGTAAAGCCCCCAAATCGGGAAAGAAATGGTAAGCCTCTTCGGAAGATGCGCCGGAATCCTTTCAACGTTTCGAATCATATTTCCCTCCTAAAACATACAAAACCTTTCTTAAAAACAAGAATCAATACCGTCCCAGCTTATGCGCCAGCTCGGCAATCTCCTTCATGTTTTGCAGAGAGACCGAATTGGGAATCGAGTGGTCAGAGGCAAACACATAGCCGCCGCCCTCCTTCATGATGGGAATGATGCGCTCCATTTCGGCTTTTACCTTGTCAATATCGTCCCAAAGCTGGGCGTTGATGCCGCCGTGGAAGGCAAGCTTATCGCCGTAAAGTTTTTTCAGCTTTTGAGGATCCATACCCGCCTTGATCTCCAAGGGGTTGAGCATTTCCACGCCTGTTTCAACAACGTCAGCCAGAAGCGGCTCGATGTATCCGCAGGAGTGCAGCTCGGTCACCATGCCGCGCTCGTGCGCCCAATCCACCGCCTTTTTGTGGTAGGGCTTAAGCAACTCACGGTAGGTGTTGGGCGAAAAGAAGGGAGAGCCCTTGTAGCCCATATCGTCGTACCAAAAGATCCCGTCAAACTCGTAGCCCGCGTCAAGGATGCGCTGGCAAAGGTCGAGCGAGGTTTTGAGGTAGGTGTCAAACATATCGGTCACCCACTCGGGCTCCTCGATCATGCCCATCAGCACGTTCTCGGTCCCCACCATGTGTGCGTGCGTGACGTCAAAGCCAAACCAAACGGTCAGCTGCAAAAATCTGCCCTCTGCCTTCCACTTGGGGTAATTTTCCTCGAGATATTTCCAATTTATCCTATCATCGTGATAGGTAAGCATTTTCTGCTTCGCCTCTTCCCACTTTTCCGAGCTGTCATAATAGAAATTAAGCGTCTCGGGAGTAGAGTCGAGCTGATTGAATACCTTTTGAGTAGCTCCCCATTTGGTCGTTTTTATACTATATCTATCTGTGGTCTCCAAAACCTTACGTTCAAAGCGCGGAGAATTATCAAGAGAAAGTCTTATGGGTTTATCGAAGCCGAAATAATCACGCCAATCGGCATCCTCGGGCATTCCCTCATCTTTCCATCTTTTCACCGTGCCTGTCCACGCGGTATCACACATAGCTATTCGGTCTATCTCCTGATGGCGATACGTACGAAGTATT
>JAZNLR010000011.1:0-14864 GCA_045579195.1 Clostridia bacterium
TTGCCCTCCTGATCGCGAAGGTCAAGAAGCCAGCCCATATGGTTGATGCCTGCGATCAGCTCACTTCCAACCTGCACATCTTCCATTCCCAAATCATACAGGAGCGTTTTCGTGCACACCTGAACGCTGTGGCAAAGGCCGACGGTGTTGACGTTCGTGTGCTTGAGCATATATCCTGTCAAGATCGCCATCGGATTGGTGTAATTCAACAAAAGCGCATTGGGACAGACTTCTTCCATATCCTTTGCGAAGTCCTTCATCACTTTGATGGTGCGAAGGCCGCGGAAGATTCCGCCGATGCCCAAAGTGTCGGCAATGGTCTGCTGTAAGCCGAACTTCTTCGGGATCTCAAAATCGATGACGGTGCAGGGCTCATATCCCCCGACCTGAATTGCGTTGATCACAAATCTTGCGCCCTTCAACGCGCTCTTTCTGTTTTCCACGCCCAAGAATTTTTCAATTCTCGCCTTGCCGCCGCTATACTTCTTATTGAGCAAATCAACGATGACGTACGACTCCTCCAAGCGATTTTTATCGATGTCGTAAAGCGCAATTTCAAGATCTTCCGCCAAAGACGGCGTGAGCAACGTGTCCCCAAGGACGTTTTTGACAAAAATGGTGCTTCCCGCACCCAAAAAGGTGATCTTCATCTTCATTCTCCTTTGACGTTTTTCTTCCGTCACGTTCATTGTACCACAAGCTTGTTGACAAAACAATTGTCAAATGTTGCATAAATATGGTATAATGTTACCAAAGGAGGGGGTTATGTACTTCGAAACTGTTCTTACTGACAATCAGTCGCTTTCCGACTTCGTTCCCATCTTCTTCGGCGCGCACACTTGCGACCCCGGGCACAAGTTCGGCCCATACACACGTGAGCACTTTCTCATCCACTTCGTTTTGGAGGGATGTGGAACGCTGCAGGATAAATTTGGAACGCACACCGTGAAGAAGGGTGAGATCTTCATCATCCGCCCGGACGAAATCACGGTTTATCAAGCAGACGCAAAAACGCCATGGAAGTATGTCTGGATCTACTTCTCCGGCACGCAAGCTTCTCTCTTTGACACAGACCGCTCCGTTTACCCCTGCCCCATCGACATCCTGGAAAAGGCAGCTGCTCTTGCAAGCGACCACTGCCCTTTTGCTTTGGCGTATGCTTCCGTCTTGAGCGACCTTGCATACCGCAGTTTGCGCCGCACGGAAGAAATGGATTCCCCCCTTGCAAAAATCAAGGCACACCTCGACTTCAACTATATGAAGGAAATCAAAGTGGAAGATGTCGCAAAGGAGTTTGGCTTCGACAGAAGCTATCTCTTCAAGCTCTTCAAACGAAATTACGGCTGCGGCATCAAGGAGTACGTTCAGTCTGTTCGAATGGATCGCGCAAAAGTCCTGTTGAAAAAGGGCTTCAACGTTTCCACCACAGCACAGATGGTGGGCTTCCAAGACGAATTTAACTTCAGCAAGGCCTTCAAAAAAAGGTTTGGCATCTCCCCGAAGGACTTTAAGAAGTCATAAAATGCACAAAAAAAAGGATAACGAGCGATTCGTTATCCTTTTTCTTTTCCTTCGTTTTATTCGCCAAGGCTATCGATATAAAGGCACGCATTCGTTGCGGCAATTCCTCCGTCCGCAACTGCGGTGACCACCTGGCGGACCGCTTTCGTTCTGCAATCTCCCGCAACATAAAGTCCGTCCGTTTTTGTCTTACAGGTTTCGTCCGCAATGATATATCCCGCGCCATCAAGATCGACAAGATTTGCAAATGCGCCGTTGTCGGGAATCTGCCCGATCGCGACGAAGACAGCCGGGATCTCGTGCGTTTTCACTGTGCCGTCCGCATCACGGAACTCAATGGCACGAAGCTCGTCTTCACCGAGGAAATCAGTGACCGAGGTGTTCGGGCGCCATTCCACGTTTTCCTTTGCCTTGAGCGCCTTCACGTGCGCCGCGTCCCCAAAGAATCGATCAAAGAGCGTGTAAAGATAGACCTTTTTGCAGTAACTCGACAGCAACAAAGCGTACTGCAAGGCGGTGTTTGCATCGCCGATGACGGCAACCTCCTGATCCTTATAGAACGGGCCGTCGCAAATTGCGCAGTAATAAACGCCCTTGCCGACAAGGTCTTCCCGATCGGATTTGGTCTTGAGGTGCTTATGCTTGACGCCGGCCGCAATGATGACCGACTTCGCCTGATATTCGTTGTACTCCGTGGTGACGGTGAACACGTCTTCCTTGGTGATTCCAACCACCTTCTCGATCTCAAGGTCAGCCCCGAGGTCCATGATCTGGTTGAAGAGATTGTCGGCAAACTCCTCTCCGCTGATCGCCTTGATGGAGGGGTAGTTTTCCAATCGCGGAGAGGTTGCAATTTGCCCGCCTAAGCTCTCGCTTTCCAGAACGAGAACGGATTTATTGTTCCTTAACGCATAGAGCGCGGAGGTCATCCCTGCCGCGCCTGCGCCGATTACGATTATGTCATACATCAGTTTCTGCTCTCAATATACTTTCTGATTTCGCTTGCGTTGTCATAGACGTCATATCCGTTGCCGTTCGGGATGAGAAGCGTGGGTGCTTTCTTCACGCCGAGGCGGATTGTGAGGTCCTTATTCTCCTCTGCGTCGATCACGGTGTACTTTACGCCGGCCTTGTCAAGCATCATCTTGCTGGTCTTGCAGTTGGGGCAAGCGCTTCTCGTGAAGAGAACGGGGCCGTCCAACTCTGCAGCAGAGCAAGTGCACTTCTTCTCCTCTTCGGGAGCGCCGTTCTTGGGCTGGAACTTCGAGGTTTCGATGTTGTACTCCTTGCGGTCGTCAAACTCTTTTCTCTTTCCGTCGTTCCAGTTCTGAATCGGGCGATAGTATCCGGTGATGCGGCTGTAAACTTCGGTCTTCTTTCCACACTCGGGACACTCGTAAACTTCGCCTGCGATGTATCCGTGGTCGGAGCACACGGAGTACGTCGGGGACATCGTGTAATACGGCAACTTATAGTTCTCAGCGATCTTGCGAACGAGGCTTGCCGCCGCCTTCCAATCGGGCAACTTCTGGCCAAGGAATGCGTGGAAGACCGTTCCGGACGTGTAAAGGGTCTGCAACTCGTCCTGAATGTCGAGCGCGGAGAAAATGTCGTCCGTGTATCCAACCGGCAAGTGCGAGCTGTTGGTGTAATACGGAGCGTTGTCGTTGTCAGACGCGGTGATGATGTCGGGATATCTCTTTCTGTCATGCTTTGCAAGGCGGAAGGAGGTGGACTCTGCCGGGGTTGCTTCGAGGTTGTAAAGGTCGCCGTAAAGCTCCTGGTAGTCAGACAACTTGTTTCTCATGAAGTTGAGAACGTCTTTGGTGAAGCTCTGAGCCTCTGCGCTGGTGAGATCTTTTCCGATCCACTTTGCGTTCAAGCAAGCTTCGTTCATGCCCACAAGACCGATGGTGGAGAAGTGGTTGTTGAACGTTCCCAAGTATCTCTTCGTGTAAGGATAAAGGCCTGCATCCAACAGTTTCGTGACGGTGTCTCTCTTTACCTTCAAGGATCGTGCAGAGATGTCCATCATGTGTTTCAAGCGATCGTAGAACTCAGCCTCGTTCTTGGAGAGGTACGCAATTCTCGGCATATTGATGGTGACAACGCCGATCGAGCCGGTGCTTTCGCCGCTTCCGAAGAAGCCACCCGATTTCTTGCGGAGCTCACGGAGATCAAGGCGCAAACGGCAGCACATCGAACGAACGTCAGACGGCTCCATATCGCTGTTGATATAGTTGGAGAAGTACGGCGTGCCATACTTTGCAGTCATCTCGAAGAGAAGCTTGTTGTTCTCGGTTTCGGACCAGTCAAAGTCGGACGTGATGGAGTAAGTCGGGATGGGGTACTGGAAGCCACGGCCATTTGCGTCACCCTCGATCATGATCTCGATGAACGCCTTGTTGACCATTGCCATCTCTTCCACGCAGTCCTTATACTTGAAGTCCATCTCCTTTCCGCCAACGATCGCATTCATCTCCGCCAAGTCATTGGGAACGACCCAGTCAAGGGTGATGTTCGTGAACGGAGACTGCGTTCCCCATCTGCTGGGCGTGTTGACGCCGTAGATGAAGGACTGGATGCACTGCTTTACTTCTTTATAGGAAAGGTTGTCGACCTTAACGAACGGAGCAAGATAGGTGTCGAAGGAAGAGAATGCCTGCGCGCCGGCCCACTCGTTCTGCATGATGCCAAGGAAGTTGACCATCTGGTTGCAGAGGGTGGAGAGGTGACCTGCCGGGGAAGACGTGATCTTGCCGGGGATGCCGCCAAGGCCTTCCTTGATGAGCTGACGGAGAGACCATCCAGCGCAATATCCGGTGAGCATGGAGAGGTCGTGAATGTGGATGTCCGCATTTCTGTGAGCATCGCCGATCTCGTCGTCATAAACCTCGCTGAGCCAGTAATTCGCGGTGACCGCGCCACTGTTGGAAAGGATGAGTCCGCCCACGGAGTACGTCACGGTGGAGTTCTCCTTTACGCGCCAGTCTGCAACCTTGAGGTAATCATCGACAACTTTTTTATAGTCAACGATGGTCTCCTTGATATTACGGACTTTTTCACGCTGCTTGCGGTAGAGAATGTAGCTCTTTGCAATGTCAACGTATCCCGCCTGAATGAGAACGACTTCGGCGCTGTCCTGAATGTCCTCAACGTTTACGACGTTGTCCTTGATCTTTTTCGCAAAATCTGCAGAAACACGCAAAGCAAGCATGTTCAAAATGTCAGCGGTATAATCCACTTTTTTTGCGTTGAATGCCTTCGAAAGCGCCGTGGTGATCTTCGACATATCGAAATCAACCAACTTTCCGTCTCTCTTTCTTACCTGAAACATCTTCTTTCCTCCGTATGATATTTGTTTTCTTTCTTTTTCTTCTCGATTTGATGTGAGCGTTATTACTATACTACATCATGTGGCGTTTGTCAACGCTTTTTTCTATATTTTGTTAAGATTTTTTTCATAAACCACAATATATTGTGTTTCAATGCAAACAAATCGATTTTTATGCAAAACGTGGGCTTTTCTCTTTTTTCTCGCGTTTTTCTCATTGTTTTTTCTTCTTTTATGCTATAATATGAAAAAGAAACGAAAAAAAAGGAGCCTCTTTATGCGAATTTCTGAAAAAATCAATCTCGACGGCCCGGGCTTAATTGCTGAAGGTCCCATCACCATCGTCGCATTCGGCGACAGCGTCACCCACGGCTGGCTCCGCGATTCTCTTGATTATGAATCGGCTTATTGGAACCGCCTGCGCAAGAAGATCCTCGCCATCCGTGATTACGTTCCCGTCAACGTCATCAACGCGGGCATCGGCGGAATTACCGCAAAAGGCTCTCTCCCCCGCCTTGAAAAGCAAGTTCTCTGCCACAACCCCGACCTCATCATCGTGTGCTTCGGCTTAAATGACGTCAACGGGACGGTGGAAGATTACCGTGCGGCGCTTTCGGAAATCTTTGAGAAGTGCAAGGCAACGGGTGCAGAGGTCATCTTCCTCACCCCGAATATGCTCAACACGCACGTCGCAAAGGATACCGCGGAAAACCTTCTTGGCTATGCCGCAGTCACGGCGGGCTTCCAGAACAGCGGCAAGATGGATCTCTTTATGGATGCGGCAAGAGAAGTCGCAAAAGAAGCAGGCGTTCCCGTTGCGGATTGTTACGCCATTTGGAAAGAACGTTCCAAGACGGAGGATGTCACGATGCTTCTTGCAAACCGCATCAACCACCCGAACGCAGAGCTCCACGAGCTTTTTGCAGAAGAAATTTTCAAACTTCTCTTCCAAGATGTGAAAGCAAACGAAACTTCCGCCGCGGATTCGATGTTCCGCAAAGAATGACAAAATGAAAGGCTAACGAAACCGTTAGCCTTTTTCTTTTCTATTCACTTTCCTTAACCAAGGAGGTAAAGGTTCCCATTTTTCTCCTGGATCTTGATGAAGATGGGTTTTTCCTTTCGCTCCCCAACCGGACTGTTTGGGGAATGAATGGAAAGGTATTTGCTCCCGTTCAGCGCCGTAAAGATCATGCCGTGACCGCCGTCAAACTCTCTTCCCCTCTTTGAATACAGAAGTTCTCGATCATGCGTCCACTCGCCGTCCATCTTACCATTTTGGGAGCGTGCAATCGCAACGCAGTACCCCGCGGCGTTGAAATTGGACCACAGCATTAAGAGTTCTCCATTTTTACAGCGATACAACCAACAACCATCCGTAATGCTCGCAACCTCCCAAAGCGGTTCGTTCGCACGGAAAAGCTCGATGGGTTCACTGATCATTTCTGACAGATCCATTGAGAGCTTTGCTGCCATCATCCCGCCGATTTGATCGGGAGCTCCAATCCACTCTCGTACAAAAACCATCCAGGGCTGGCCTTCTTCGTCAACGTACAGCGTGCCATCAATGGTGTGATAGCCCAAGTGTTTGTTGATCTGTCCGTTTGAAATCTCTCGGAACGGACCTTCCGGAGATTCCGAGCGAAGGACAGTGCATCCTCGCAACTGCGTTGTCTTCGAACGATACGTCGTGAACATATAATACGCCCCTTTGTAGGCATGCACCTCAGGCGCCCAATAATCACCGGCCGCATCTGAAGGGATCTCGACGACACATCCGAGGTTTTCCCATTCGCCGGCTAAATCTTTGGACGTGTTCTTATAACAAACCCATCCCGTTCCATACATATAATAAGTTTTTCCAACGACCAGAACACACGGGTCTCGAAGGGTCTCCACCGTGCTTTCAATAAAGTCTGCACCCTTGTCAACACACGCCGTTTGAAACAGACATCCGACCGACAGCAGAAGACACATCGCTTTTTTCAGGACCGATTTCATCTCTTCTCCCTCAGTTTTTCTTTTGATGTTTCCATTATATCTTATCATTGTTGATATAACCATTGTAAAATGTTGCACGATTCATGGCATTTTGTTTCCATGAGGACGGGAGGGATCACATCACAATAACGCCCTGGTTCTTTACAAAATAAACAAAAGGCTAACGAAATCGTTAGCCTTTTTCTTTCCTTTTTAATGCTTCACCCTTCCGACCTCAACGTTATCCTTCGTGCGATCGCGCATCTCTTCGATGGGGTGCGGTGCGTCCTCTACGCGGTAATCCTCGCCCCGCGCGTCGATATAGCGCGCGATGATGTCGTGCGACGGGACGCAAGCAACGTCCGCATTGACCTTCTTCTGGAAGTCAAAGAACTTCGCATCCGAAGGAAGGTCCTCAAGCGGAACGTACTCCTCCTTTTTGGACGTGAGCCAAACGGTGTTCTTGATGACGTCGCGCACGTAATTCTTGTTGGAGTGGAATTTGAGAAGGGTGGGGAAATTTCCGTCGGGGATAACTTCGCGCCAATCCTTTTTCTCGTACTTCTTCAAGAGCGCCGCAGCGTGATGCAAGTGGGAGATCTCCATCTCGAGGAACTGCTCCCACAGGCTCTTGATGCAGGGATCCGGCTCGTCGAGCGCCATGGAATAATAGAGGTAACACTCGCAGTACTCATGCATCAGGAGGCATTCCAGCCAAGTGCAGTTGACGTCGATCAAGCTCTCATATTGCGAAACGTGCTGTTCCTCGATGAGTGCGATCTCCTGATAGAGTCGCCGGCCGAGATCAGACGTGTAAAACGCGCCAACGTTCATATAGTAGTTCATGGTCTGCTGTTCCGCCGCCGTGATGATCATCGTGTTGAGCTTGGTCAGCGGATGCGCCGTTTTCGCATCAATGTGCTTGCGGATGTTGTCGGTGGGATAGCGGTGCTCCGCGATGGTCGGGCGCCCCGGGGTGATCTCCGTATATTCCCCCACGAGAGAGCCCGCTTTGATGCCGTGTTCCAAGTCGAGGAGGTCAGCATAGCGATAAAGGTGGTCAAAGTCCTCCAAGAGCGCGAAGTCAAGCGCCATCTTGACGTCCGCATCCGGCTCGTTCTGCGCGAGCGCGGCAGTCAAGTCCACTGCGAGCTGTTCATACCCGATCGTGGTCTCCAAAATGGTCTCGTTGATGGGCTTGAGGCAATTGATCTTCTTCTGCTGCTGTTGCTCAGCGCGGCGAATGCGCGCGATCTCACGCCGAAGCTCATTGTCGGGGCAATGACGAGAGAACTGATGCAAGAACCAATTCTGTTCGAACTCCGTTCCATTCATCAAAATGACGCGCGTCTTTGTGAACGGGTCGGTGGAGTTCTTGTCGTACGACTTGGGATAAAGGGTCTTCCAGCTCTCCCAACTCTTATCCAAAGAAATGGGCTTTTGTTCAAAGGGGTTAAATTTCATTCCAAAAATCTCCTTTTTGAGTTTTTCAGAATGTTTCCCCTTGTTGCAATTTTTTATACGCGCACTTTTATAAGGTCTTTCTCAGGCCTTTGGGGTAATGATTCTTCAGCCTTCCTCCGCTCGCCTTGCCCCAACCGAGCGCAAAGCCGAACGCGATAACGAGCGCCCACCCGTCTGAACACGCCCCGTCTTCAATGGAAAGCTCTTCCCCTTTGATATATGCAAGGGCGCTCTTTTCATCTTCACCAAGGTCAAGAACGTTCTTTGCGTCAGCAATGCCGATGGCGTGCGAAAGCGCGTGATCAGGTTCAGCTCTGTTCTTCTTCAGCTCACAGAGCGCCAGGCCTTGGCGAAGAACGGAAAGGCCGTTTAAGTTGAGCGGCTCGGGCAAGAGGCTCAAAATCGGCGGAAAACAGGCAAACGTTCCTTGCGGTATGCGCGAAACGAGATTCTTTTTCAACTCCGCAAAGAGCTTCTCTTCCGCGGAGAGCCGCGGCGGCTTGTTCGTGTTCTTTGCGGGGGTGTGTTCTCCTTTTCTTTGGAAAACGGCAAAGAAATGCCCCTCTCCATCCGTCTTGTGCGGCCAAAGACGAACGCACTTTTTCAGCTCCTCATTGCCGTTTGCAAATTCGGGTCTGCCGCGCGAAAAACCGTCAAAGCGCACGGGCTCGATAAGCTCGAAATCCTCATGCTCCTCTAAGAACCACGCAACCGTCATCTCGTTTTCCTCGGCGGAGAAGGTGCACGTGGAGTACACCATTCTACCTCCTTGGCGGAGACACTTTGCCGCGCAGGTCAAAATGTCCTTCTGTCGCGCGGCGCACATTTCAACGTTGTCCGCGCTCCATTGAGCGATCGCCTCCGCGTTCTTGCGAAACATTCCTTCCCCCGAACAGGGCGCATCCACGAGGATGCGATCAAAGAAGTCCGGAAAGCTCTTTGCGATGCGCTCACAGCTTACGTTGGTCACAACGGCATTGGAAAGCCCGATGCGTTCCACGTTCTGCGAAAGGACCTTCGCGCGCTCGAAAACAACATCGTTTGCGACCAAAAGCCCTTCCCCTTTCATTGCAACGCCGAGCTGGGTCGTTTTACCGCCGGGCGCGGCACAGAGGTCCAAAACGCGCTCTCCCGGCTGTACGTCAAGCGCCCCCGCGACCGCCATCGCGGACGGTTCTTGCAGGTAATACGCGCCTGCCTCGTGCAAAACGTGCTTTCCGGGGCGCTCGGACGCGGGATAATAATACGCATTTTTCTCCCACGGAACGGGAGAGAGCAATTGAAACGGGGTGCGCAAAGCAAATGCTTTCACATCCGTCTTCAGCGGATTGATGCGGAGTGCCTGCTTTTTGTCGCAATCAAGGCTCTCTGCAAACGCGTCAAACTCCTCCCCCAGCATTGCGCGCATTCGTGCTTCAAATTTTTGAGGTAATTTCATCGTCCTTCTTCGTCAACAAAAGGCGGACATCGTCCGCCTTTTTTCTTTATTTTGTGTTATTCCGCAGCTTCAGGTGTTTCTGCACCGTCTGAAAGTTCGGGCGCACCTTCCTCGGGGAGCTCCAATTCCTCTTCCTTCTCGGCGATTGCAACCGAAACGACCTTGGCATCGCCCACCATCTTCATGATGCGAACGCCCTTGGTGTCACGGCCGATGCGCGAAATGTTGTCGGCAGGAATGCGGATGATGGTTCCGTTGTCCGCAATCAACATGATGTCATCCTCTTCGGTGACCTGCTTGAGGCAGACAAGGCGACCTGTCTTCTCGTTGAAGACGCCTGCCTTGATGCCTTTTCCGCCGCGGTTCTGCTCGCGGTAATCCTCGGGCGAGGAACGCTTTCCGAATCCATTTTCGGTGATGGTGAGAATGTCCGTTCCCTCACGGAGCGCCAACATATCCACAAGTTTGTCCTCGTCCGACAGGCGGATGGAGCGAACACCCTGCGTGTCACGACCGGTCTCGCGGACGTCTGCTTCCGCAAATCGGATACACTTTCCTTCCGCGCTTGCCATGATGATGCTTGCCGTTCCGTCCGTCATAGCGACCGCAATGAGCTCGTCATCTTCAACGAGACGGATCGCGAGCTTTCCGACCTTACGGATGCTCTCAAACTCAGAAAGTGCGGTCTTCTTGATGAGGCCTTTCTTGGTTGCCATCACGAGGAAGCCTTCCGTTCTCTCCGCAACGGGGATGACCGCCGTCACCTTCTCACCCGAATCGAGCTGGAGGATGTTGACGATCGCACGACCGCGCGCCGCACGCGCAGCTTCGGGAATCTCGTAGCCCTTGATGCGGTACACCTTGCCGAGGTTGGTGAAGAACATGATCTCGTGATGCGTGTTCGTGACGAACATTGTGTCGACGAAGTCCTCCTCCTTGGGCTTGTGCGCCGTCACACCACGGCCACCGCGTCTTTGCGCGTGGTACTCCGCAGTGGGCGTTCTCTTGATATATCCGCTGTTGGTCATGGAAATGACGACGTCCTCAGGCGGAACGAGGTCCGCAAGGTCGATGTCGCCGAAGTCCATGCTGATTTCGGTCTTTCTCTCCGCGCCGTACTTATCGCGGATCTCGATGATCTCCTCGCGGATGATCGCATCGATGCGTGCGGGATTTGCAAGGATGTCCTTATAATCCGCAATCAATCTCTCAAGCTCTGTAAGCTCTTCCTGAAGCTTTTCAACTTCCAAGCTGGTCAAACGAGCAAGGCGCATGTCAAGGATCGCATTTGCCTGCTCGGGTGAGAGCTCAAAACGCTCCATCAAGGCTGCAGCCGCAACGTTGCGATCCTGCGAGGTCTTGATGACGGAGATGACTTCGTCGATATTTGCAAGCGCGATAACCAGGCCTTTGACGATGTGTGCGCGTTCCTCTGCCTTTGCAAGGTCGTAACGCGTTCTTCTCTCAATGACCTCTCTCTGATGGCGAATGTACTGATACAGGACGTCACGCAAGGAGAGGACCTTCGGCTCGCGGTCGACAAGGGCGAGCATAATGACGCCGATGCCCACCTGCAAGTTGGTGTGCTTATAAAGCTGATTCAAGACGACCTGCGCATTTGCATCCTTCTTGATCTCGACAACGAGGCGCAATCCTTCGCGGTCGGATTCGTCGCGCACGTCCGAAATGCCTTCGATGCGCTTTTCCTTGACAAGATCTGCAATGCGCTCGATGAGCTTTGCCTTGTTGACCTGGTAAGGAAGCTCGGTTGCAACGATGCGCTGGCGCGTTCCGTTGTTGAACTCCTCAATCTCGGTCTTTGCGCGAAGAACGATGCTTCCGCGGCCGGTCTGATAAGCGCTGCGAATGCCCGATCTTCCCATGATCACGCCACCGGTCGGGAAATCCGGGCCGGGGATGATCTCCATCAACTCCTCAACCGTGATGTCGGGGTTGTCAAGAAGCGCAACCGCGCCGTTGATGACCTCAACGAGGTTGTGCGGCGGGATGTTGGTTGCCATTCCGACTGCGATTCCGTCCGAGCCGTTAACGAGCAGGTTCGGGAAACGCGCGGGAAGCACGACAGGCTGTTCGCACGTTTCGTCAAAGTTGGGATAAAAGTCGACGGTCTGTTTGTCCATATCGCGGAGCATCTCGCTTGCGATCTTGGAAAGGCGCGCCTCGGTGTATCGCTGCGCAGCGGCAGGGTCGCCATCCACAGAGCCGAAGTTTCCGTGTCCGTCCACGAGGGGACAACGGATGGAGAAGTCCTGCGCGAGGCGGACGAGCGCGTCGTACACAGCAGTGTCGCCATGCGGGTGGTACTTACCCAAAACTTCACCGACGATTCTTGCGCACTTTCTGTGCGGCTTTTCGGCGTAGAGGCCGAGGTCGTTGCCCATTGCGTACAGAATTCTTCTGTGAACGGGCTTGAGTCCGTCGCGCACGTCAGGGATGGCACGGGAAACGTTGACCGCCATTGCGTATGCAATGAAGGAATGCTTCATCTCGTACTCAACGTCGCGCTTTTGGATCTTTGTCTTTTCGAGCATGCTCTGCAGCTCGTTAATCTCTTGTTCGCTGATCTTCTTTGCCATAATTCAACCTCTCACCTGCATCAGATATCCAACTCGGAAATGAGCGTTGCGTTGTTCTCGATAAACTCACGGCGAAGCTCGGGGCTCTCACCCATGAGCGTCGTGAAGATCTCGTCTGCAGAGACGGCGTCTTCCATCGTGATCTGGATGAGCGTTCTCGTTTCGGGATTCATCGTCGTTTCCCAAAGCTGGTCTGCGTTCATCTCACCGAGACCTTTATATCGCTGCAAGTCGACGCCCTTCTTGCCGTTTTCCGCAAAGTACGTTTCGAGTTCTTCGTCGGAGTAACAATACGTCACTTGCTTGTTCTTCGTCACCTTGTAAAGCGGGGGTTTCGCGCTGTACACATGGCCTTTCTCGATCAGCGGACGCATGAAGCGATAGAAGAACGTGAGGAAGAGGATGCGGATATGGCTTCCGTCGACGTCGGCATCGGTCATACAGATGATGCGGTCGTAACGCAGCTTGCTCTCGTCAAAGTTTTCCTTCGTTCCACAGCCAAATGCCGTGATCATATTCTTGATTTCTTCGTTCTCGAGAATGCGGCTCTCTCTTGCCTTCTCTACGTTGAGGATCTTTCCGCGCAAGGGCAAAATTGCCTGGAAGCGACGGTCTCTGCCGCCCTTTGCCGTTCCGCCTGCGGAGTCACCCTCGACGAGGAAGATCTCGCAGAGCTTCGGGTCTTTTTCGGAGCAATCTGCCAGCTTTCCGGGAAGGGTGGAAGATTCGAGAACGTTCTTTCTTCTCATCAGATCGCGCGCGTTTCTTGCCGCCTCACGCGCACGCTTCGCCGCAAGACACTTGTTCACAAGCTCGCGGAGCTTTGCCGGATTCTCTTCGAGGAAGGTTCCAAACGTTTCGTTCATTGCGCGCGTCACCATCTGGCGCATAAAGCTGTTTCCGAGCTTGGTCTTCGTCTGTCCCTCAAACTGCGGGGAGGGCAGCTTGACGCTGACAACGGCGGTTAAGCCCTCGCGGACGTCTTCACCCGAAAGCTTTTCCTCATCTTTGACGGCATTGATCTTCTTTGCTCCGTCGTTGATGAGCTTGGTCAAAGAGTTGCGGAAGCCCTCAAGGTGCGTTCCGCCCTCTTCGGTGTTGATGTTGTTTGCGTACGCATAGATGACTTCGTTATAGGTGTCGTTATACTGGAACGCAATCTCAACCTCGCAGTCGTCATACTTATTGTCGATGTAAACGGGCGCAGGGAACAGCGGCTCCTTGCCCTTGTTAAGCGTCTCAACGAAGTGCACAATTCCGCCTTCGTAATAAAACGTTTCCTCGCGCTCACGGTCCTTGCGCTCATCCTTAATACTGATGCGAAGGCCCTTGTTGAGGTAAGCAAGCTCTCTTAGGCGCTTCTTGATGCTGTCATACTGGAAGTCCAACGTCTCGAAGATCTCCGAATCGGGCATGAAGGTGACCTTCGTTCCCGTATGATCCGCCTCACCAATGACGGCAAGCGCGCGCTGAGGCACGCCGCGGTTATAGACTTGCTTAAAGTGCTGTCCGTTCTGGAAGACTTCCACTTCCAGCCATTCGGACAGTGCGTTAACGACCGAAAGACCAACGCCATGCAAACCGCCGCTGATCTTATATCCGCCGCCGCCGAACTTTCCGCCCGCGTGCAGCTTGGTCAAAACCAATTCCACCGAGGAAACCTTCTCGGTCTTATGAATGCCCGTCGGGATGCCGCGACCGTTATCGGTCACGCTGCACGATCCGTCTGCGCGGATGACGACTTCGATCGTCGTGCAGTACCCCGCGAGCGCCTCGTCAATGCTGTTGTCCACGATCTCGACAACGAGGTGATGCAAGCCGCGCTCGTCGGTCGAGCCGATGTACATTCCCGGTCTTTTGCGGACAGGCTCCAATCCTTCGAGGACTTGGATTTGGTCTTCGCCGTAGTTTCTGATTTCTTCCATAGCGTCTCCTTTTTAAAAAGTAACACCCTTGTCGCGTTCGCGACAGCGTACGTATTCCGACGTCTGCAACGTCCGCCCGAGCGTTTCTGCCCGAGATGCGGTCTCCAAAAATTCCGCGCCGTCTTCCCTCTCAACGAGAAGGATGCCGACCGTGTCTTCTGCGACCTCGTTCCCGCCCAGCCGAACGGCTTTTGGCGTGAGCACCGCAATCACTTTTTCCGCGTTGACAGACTCCACTTTTGTCTTCTCCCAAACTTTTGCGTTTTCCACAGAAAAGCGCACATTTATTATACCACGAAATGAAAAAAACGCAAAATGTTTGCAAGCAAAAATCACGAGAAATTTTGTTCAGTGCGCAAAATTAGGGCAAATTTACGCAAATTTCCGAAGTTGCATCAAAAACACGCATCGATACACAAATGAACTAAACTTCGCATTTTTCGCCAAAACACGCGCTTTTTGAAAAAATTCAAGCAAAAAGGGCGACTTTTTCGTCACCCTCTCGTTTCGCTTTTTTAATTTACTTGTTTTTCACGTTCAGAATGTCGTCGGCAGAGCATCCGAGAAAGGAACAGAGCTTCGACAGCGTTGATAAGCTCGGCTGA
>JAZNLR010000012.1:0-13537 GCA_045579195.1 Clostridia bacterium
ACAACTTTTCTCTTTTTCACATAAGTCCTTTTGCGAAGTGTGTCGAAAAGAGAAAAATCCTTTCAAAAAGCACAAAATGCTTGCATCTTGCACTCAAATTTGTTATGATAATTTCATCGCGCAGGTGTAGTTTAATGGCAGAACTTCAGCTTCCCAAGCTGACCGCGAGGGTTCGATTCCCTTCACCTGCTCCACTTCAATAAAAAAAGCCTTGAAGTTTCTCAAGGCTTTTTTTATTGCAAATCAATCATATCTTCATCTTCTGCTGTCGTCAAAGAACTCTTCCGCAAGCGTGATAAGACCTTGCGTTCCGATGTTAAAATCGACTTTGGAACACGGAATCCCGATCTTTCCAAGCGCCGCAACGATCGCAGAAAAGAGCTCTTCTCCACCGCCTCCGCCAACGATGACGGAGTCTTTTTTGGGAAGCAACGTGATGCACTTTAACAAGCGCTCAATGAACTCACTTGCATCCCGCGATTTTCCGTCCACGCCGTGAAGACCGCAGAAGGAATACAGACAGCTTTCCTCATCAAAGAATGGACGCTTCTGATATCCGGCGTCAGGAGAACCGTACGGCGCGATACAACACACCTGAGCCCCCGTTCCGATGTTGATCAAGTAAGAATCGGTTTTCACGCCGCTTCCCAAAACGCTGATCTGATGATCGCCAAAAGGACACAAAATCTGAACCCCGTTGTACGTTCCGACCACTTCAACACTTTTGCAAACCTCAGGCATCACCATCCCATCCGCAAACGCATTGGGCTTGCCTGACGGAGAAAAGTAAAAGCCGGATGCAAAGGCGTCCGTGATGTGCGTTTTGTTTTTGCCCGTCAGCAAATACGATAAATATGAGCCAAGCGTGTAAAACTCCTGCACGGTTTGAGCTGAAATTTTCGTGACGGGAAGGTTGTTGGAAATCGTCAACCCAAATTCGTTGAAATTCACGTTTTCAAACTTCGGCTGGTCGACGTTTCCGCTTCGATCGCGCCAGGAAATATACTCCGACAGCGTTCCGTCCTGCATTCTTCCGACAAAGCCGTGCATTTGAACGCTAAAGAGTGCAACCGAACATCCAAAGCGCTTCACGCTGTCAAAAATCGCAAAAATCTTATCGCACAGCACTTCTCTCGAAACCACAAAATTTGTTTCATCGTTAATGATCGGTTCCGGGAAAGGCGTTTTGTCAAAGAGGAGGATGCCCTCCTCTTTGTCATATACAGCAAATTTTATAAATGTGCTTCCAATGTCAATCAGTAAAGCTCTCAGTTTATTTTCCTCAAAATACGAAATGACATTTATACAAACTTTTGTTATCTTTGAACGCGTCCGCTTCCGTCTCCACCGGCGAGCTTTTCAACTTCAGATGCGGAAACGCGGTTGAAGTCTCCCTCGATGGAGTGCTTCAATGCGGATGCAGCAACCGCAAATTCAATTGCGCCCTGCGTGTCCTTTCCGGAGAGAAGCGCATGGATCAAACCTGCACCGAATGAGTCTCCTCCGCCGACGCGGTCAACGATGTGCAGATGATAGCTCTTCGAGAAGCAGTAATTCTCGCCGTCGAACAGCATTGCAGCCCAGTCGTTATCGCTTGCGGAAATGGAGGAGCGAAGCGTGATCGCAACCTTCTCGAATCCAAACTTATCAGCAAGCTGTTTTGCAACCGATTTATATCCCTCGTGATTGAGCTTTCCGCCGTAGATATCCGTTCCTTCCGCCTCAATTCCGAAGACGTCTTTTGCGTCCTCTTCGTTGGAAATGCAAACGTCGATATACTTGCAAAGCTCGGTCATGGCCTCTCTTGCCGCAGCACGTGTCCAGAGCTTACCGCGGTAATTGAGGTCGCAGGAAATCTTAACACCGTGCTTCTTTGCCGCGATACACGCCTCTTTGCAGATCTCAACGAGCTCTCCGCCAAGCGCCGGGGTGATTCCCGTAAAATGGAACCAATCAGCGCCTTCAAAGATAGAATCCCAATCGAAATCCGAGGGCTTTGCCTCAGCAATTGCAGAGTGTGCGCGGTCGTAAATGCAGACCGAACCTCTCTGGGATGCTCCCTTCTCCAAATAGTAAATGCCGACACGATCGCCGCCACGCACGACTTTCGACGTGTCAACGCCGAAATAGCGCAAAGAATTTACCGCAGACTGTCCGATTGCGTGCGCAGGGAGCTTCGTGACGTAAAGACTTTCGTGACCGAAATTCGCGAGAGAAACAGCGACATTTGCCTCTCCACCGCCGAACGTTGCCTGCATCTGATCGTTCTGGAAGAAACGATAGTACCCATTGGGCGCAAGGCGCAACATAATTTCACCAAACGTTACAACTTTTGCCATGATTATGCCTCCTCTTTCATCTTATCGAAAGATTCTTTCACAAAGAAGCTTCCGCCAACTGCAAGGATCTTGTCAAACGCAAGATATTCATCGATATTGCTTCGGTCGACGCCGCCCGTCGGAACAAACTTGATCTGCGGGAACGGGCCTGCAAGCGCCTTCATTGCCTTTAATCCACCGTAAACGTGCGCCGGGAAGAACTTCACAACGTTGATTCCGAGGTCAAGCGCCGCCATGATCTCAGTCGGGGTGACGCAACCGGGAATATACGGAATGTCTGCATCTTTGCAAACCTTTGCAACTGCCGCGGAAAGACCGGGTGAAACGATAAACATCGCGCCTGCTTCCACCGCTTCTTTCGCCTGCTGTTCGTTCACGATCGTTCCTGCACCGACGATCATCTCGGGGAACTGCTCACGACCGAGCTTGATCGCATCTTTTGCACAAGCGGTGCGGAACGTGATTTCTGCCGTAGGGATTCCGTTTGCGCACAGTGCAGCGAGTGTCGGAACGGTCTCATCCAGCGTCTTCAACACGACAACAGGAACATTTTTGCACGTTTCAAACATGCTTTCAACACAATAATACGAGATCTTCTTTTCCATATTTTCTCCTCTCTTAAACTCCGCTATATGCTGAGAATCCTCCGTCAACGGGGATGACCGTTCCGGTGACAAATCCGCTTGCACCGTCATCCGCCAGCCACAAGAGCGTTCCAACCAGATCTTCAATCTCACCAAAACGCTTCATCGGCGTTGCAGTGAGGATCTTGTTTGTACGCGCCGTAGGCGTTCCGTCCTCATTGAACAGAAGCGCACGGTTCTGATGGGTCACAAAGAAGCCGGGTGCAACGGCGTTACAACGGATGTTGCACGGAGCAAAGTGCACGGCAAGCCATTCAGTAAAGTTGGAAATTCCTGCCTTTGCTGCGGAATATGCAGGGATCTTGGTCAGGGGTCGGAATGCGTTCATCGAAGAGATATTGATGATATTTCCACCCGTTTCGATCATATCCGTTGCAAAGACCTGCGTCACCAAGAAAGCAGACGTGATGTTGAGATCGAAGACGAACTTAAATCCACTCTCCTCAAGCGCAAAAAAGTCCTTCACGCCCGTAAGATCAGGCGTCATCGTTTCATTATCGCACGTTGCTCTGGGGTTGTTTCCGCCCGCTCCGTTGATAAGCAAGTTCACTTTGCCGAACGCCGCGTTAACAGCTTCCTTTGCCTGGAGAATGCTGTTCTTGTCAAGGCAGTTGCAAGGAACAGCAAGTGCATTTGCTCCGATCTCCTCTGCGACCGCTTTCACAGCAGCTTCATTGATGTCCACCAACGCGACCTTTGCGCCGCATTCTGCAAGTGCCTTTGCAAGCGTACTGCAGATGACTCCACCTGCACCGGTGACAACGGCGACTTTGCCTTTCAAATCTACGTTAAAAGGTAATTTCATTGTTTTCTCCTTCTCATATTGTTCGAATTTATTGATGCACGTCCTGCGGGCAAAGATCGCCAGAAGAACAACGGACGGGCATATTCAACCAAGTTTTAATCAACAAGTGCACGCGGATTGCGGTAGCAAACGTTTTTCATCAGCTCCTCTGCCGCGCCGAAATCGTACGCACCGTCGTCAACATACTCCGCGACAACATTTGCAAGAATGCGACGGAAGAAGTCAAAGCGCGCATAGCTCGAGAAACTTCTCGAATCGGTGAGCATTCCCGTCGACGTTCCCAGCACGGAGTACTCCGCGATGGTCTGAAGATTCTTGCGAATTCCAAGCATCGTGTCGTTAAACCACCAAGCTGCGCCCATGCGAACATTGCGGAATGCTCCCGTGATACAAGCAAGCGCGGGAAGGCCGCTATCATTGAGGGTGTAAAGCAAGATATTCGGGCGCTCTTCGTCAGGAATGCGCGCAAGGAATGCGATGACATCCTTGGGATCCTGCGGCGAACTGATGACGTCAAATCCACTGTCTGCGCCGATTGTCTCAAACATCTTTGGGTTGACGTTTCTCGTCACACCGAAGTGCAGCTGCACTGTGATGTTATGTTTCTTATACTCACGCAAGAAGAAGTCGAACAAAAAGCCAATCAAGCTGTTCTTCTCTCCTTCGGAAAGATTTTCTCTCTTGTGATAGAGTTTCGTAGCCTCGTCGTGCGTTGCAAACGCAGTCGGGAAAAACTCAAATCCGTGGTCTGCGATGCGGCATCCCTTCTCGCAGAAAAAGTCAAGGCGCTTGGAGAGTGCGTCCAGAAGTCCGTCCAACGTGCTTACGTCACAGCCCGAAACCTCGCCGAGCTTTTTTAGGTACGCACCGTCCATTGCAAAGACCTTATCCGGGCGGAACGTGGGAGAAACCTGAATCGAACCATACGTCCCGTGGTCACAAAGGTCATCAATGGGATCGTCCGTCGTGGCGATGTATTCCACGCCAAAGCTTTTCAAAATGCTGCGGACGGACATCGATTTCAGCTTTGCAGTTGCCTCCTCGTAAATCTCCTCTGCCGTCTCTTTGTTCAGCGGCTTGTCAATTCCAAAGACCTGCTTAAGCTCCATATGCGTCCAGTAATAAAGCGGATTTCCACAGAGATTCGGAACGATCTCTGCGTATTTTAAGAACTTTTCATGGAAATCTGCATCGCCCGTGATATATTTCTCGTCAACGCCACAGATACGCATCGAACGCCATTTATAGTGATCGCCTGCAAGCCACAGCGCGCCAATGTTCTCAAACGTTGCGTCCCGAGCGATCATTTTTTGATCCAAATGACAATGATAATCGACGATCGGAAGGTCCTTTACGCAAGCATAGAGTTTTTGTGCTGTTTCGCTCCCAAGCAAAACGGCATCGTCAAAAAAGCCTTTCATTTCTTCACCCCTATCAATTTCGCATTATTCCGCAATCGGCTCGTCATCGATCTTTTGCGGATTTATCTTAAGATCGTCCACAAACTTGGGAACAAAATCACCGTCTTTGACTTCCATCTCGACCGCGACCTTCTCAGATCTGTCATAAAGGTCAGTGTTCTTCGCTTCGCTGATGGATTTGATCTTCGAAAGAAGCTCGTTATAATCAGGAAGGTTGTCCACACTTTCAATCTGGAAGCGCTTCAAAAATTCGTCCGTCGTTCCGTAAAGAAGCGGGCGACCAATGACATCTTTTTTTCCGACAACGTCGATCACGTTGTTCTTAAGAAGCATTGAAATTGCATAATCACTGTTCACGCCGCGGATTTCTTCAATCTCAAGGCGCGTGCAAGGCTGTTTATAGGCAACGATTGCAACCGTTTCCAACATTGACTGCGAAAGCTCACGCGCGCGGATGGGGTTGAGAAGATCACTCACCACATCGGAGTACTCCGGGTTGGTGCAAAACTGCAATTTTCCATCGAACTCAATTAAATGAATTCCGGACGCTCCGGTATACTTTGCCTTCAATGAATCAATCGCCGCGCGAAGCTCGTTTTTGTCGAGCTCAAATTTTTCCTTGATCTCTTTAATCTCAACCGAATTTCCGTTCAGAAACAAAATGGATTCCAAAATGTGTTCTAAATTTTCCAAGATTACTCTTCCTCCGCCTGTCCTTTCAGCGTGATGACGATATCGTCAAACGCACCTTCTTGCGCAACTTCTGCAAACTGCTGTTTTAATAACTCCAAAATCGCGAGGAACGTGGCCAAAACCTCATCTCGCGTGACGTCTTCAGAGAACATCGAGAAGAAACTGACGCGCTTATGTTCCAAAAGCTCGGTTCGAAGAACGGAGAGCTTTTGCTCAACCGTGAACTTTTCACGCACGATCTCCTTCGGGCGTTCCGCATCCACGCGGAACTGCTCGATCTTGAACATCATCTTCGTGAATGCCGAGATGAGCTTTTCCATCGTCATATCCGCCAGAACGTACTTCACGTCAAGAACGGACTGGTCAGGGTCTTTATAAAAGCGATCAACGCACTCAACGCTCTTTAAGACGGCGGAGTAATCCTTATACAGCTTGTACTCTTCCAACTGACGGATCAAACGTTCTGCGGGGTCGTCTTCCTCGTCCGTAAGCTCCTCTTCTCTCGGCAACAGCGAACGGGACTTGATCTCCAACAGCGTCGCCGCCGTGTCAAGAAACTCCCCTGCCGTTTCCATATCGATCTCATCGAGCTGATCGAGGTACTCCAAAAACTGTTCCGTCACTTTCGACACAAAGATGTCGCGAATGTCAATCTTTGCCTCCTTGATAAGAAAGAGCAAGAGATCGAGCGGACCTTCGAAATTCGAAAGATGCACGTCTATTCCGATTTTTGACTCAAATTGCGCCATACTTACACCAAAATCCACGTCCAGAACAGATCAAACGGCAACTGCACGAAATACGCGAGCTGACTGATGATCGTCCAATCAAAGAAATATCCGGTGGCAACGTTGATGAGCAAGAATGCAATCAACAAAACGCGACCGTTGCGATTCACAAACGACAAAAAACGGTTGTTTGGGTTCTTCGAGAGCGTTTCCACCATCCGATATCCATCCAACGGATAGATGGGAATGAGGTTGAACACAAACAGGCAAGCATTCATCCACCCGGTCGTGTCGAACAACGTCACGAAAAACATGCCAACCCAGCCCCAAATTTCGCCCATCGCAAGAAGATACGGCAAAAGAATCTCCAGACAGACGATGTAGAGCGGCACAGAGATGATCACCATTGCAAGATTCGCAAGCACGCCTGCAAACGAAACCCAAAGGAGACCTCTCTTATAGTGCGTAAAGTTATAGGGATTAACAGGAACGGGCTTTGCATATCCAAATCCCACGCAAACAAACATCACGGCACCGATCGGGTCGAGATGTCGCACGGGATTTAAGGAAAGGCGCCCATAGAGCTTTGGCGTTAAATCCCCGTTTTTCACGGCAGCAAAGCCATGCGCCCACTCGTGGAAGCAAATTGCCCACAGCGCGGAAACTACCGCTGCCAAAAAGAGCACTGCATTCAACGGAAATGGGTATTGAAACAAATAACTGATCATAAATTCTCCAAATGTACCGAAACCGTCACTTCATAAGACGAGACAACATCACGTCATTGCGCATCAGATCCTCATAGGACTGCGGCTTGACGATGTACTCTGCGGTTCCGTCCTTGACAAGAACCATGGGCGGAATGGGGTTTCGATTGTAATTGCTGGCCATTGAGTAATGATAAGCTCCGGTGGAAAGAACGGCAAGGATATCGCCACGGCGCACTTTCGGCAGCGCAATGTTTTCTGCAATCACGTCTCCGCTTTCACAGCACTTTCCAGCAACCGTCACGATCTCTTCGTTGGCGTCGTTCGCACGATTTGCAAGAAGCGCAGAATAACGCGCCTGATAGAGCGCAAAGCGCGGGCTTTCATACATACCTCCGTCTACGGAAACATACTTCCTGACTTCCTTGATGTCCTTGACGTTTCCAACGCGGTAAAGCGTGACCCCCGCTTCCCCGACAATGGATCTTCCCGGCTCGATCATCAACATCGGGCTTACAAGCTTCTTTGTTTTCACCGCACTTTTTAACGCGGAAATGGAATCACTTAAGTACGAGCCGTACTCCGCGACAGAAATCTTGCGGTCCTCATCGGTATACCAAATGCCAAATCCACCGCCAAGGTTCAATATCTCAGTCGTAAACGAAAGCTCTTTCTTTGCGGTTGCCATAAAGTCGGTCATCACGTCAACTGCAACGCGGAAGGGCTCACGCTCAAAAATCTGCGAGCCAATGTGACAATGGAATCCCTTTAATGTAAGATGCGGACATCCGAGAATGCAACGGGCACCTTCCAAAGCATCCCCCGTTTTGACAGAAAGACCAAACTTGGAATCCACCTTTGCGGTTTGGATATATGCGTGCGTGTGCGCCTCAACGCCGGGATTGACGCGAAGCAAAACGTTTGCAATCGCATTCTTCTCTGCGCAGATTTCCTCTAAGAATTCCGCCTCGTCCTGTCCGTCGACGACGATGAGCCCAACGCCGCAGTCAAGCGCCATTTTCAGCTCATTTTCGGTCTTATTGTTGCCGTGGAAAACAATTTGCTCTGCGGAAACACCTGCCGCAAGCGCCGTCGCAAGTTCTCCGCCCGAAACAACGTCAACGCCCAGCCCTTCGGCACTCACGATTGCGTACACCGCAAGGCAAGAAAGCGCCTTGGAAGCATAGAGAACACGGCCGTTCCCATCATACTCCCTTGTGAGCGTTTCATGGAAAACGCGGCACATCGAACGGACGTAATCTTCGTCCAGAACGTATAGTGGCGTTCCGAAGCGAGCGACAAGTTCCGTTGCATCACAGCCACCGATCTCCAAATGTCCTCTTTCGTTTATTTTCAACGTTTCTCTCGTATTCATTCTTTTTTTTTACTTCTCAACACGAATCACCGAGTTGATCTTTGAAACAACCGGAAGGGTTGCGATCTTGTCAAGCGCACGGCGAACCGCTTTTTCCATCGTGCGGTGCGTGATGTAGACGATGGTGACACCGCCGTCCTTCACCTCGCCGTTCTGAACAACCTGTGTGATGCTCACGTTCTCCTCTGCAAAGATTCCCGAAACCTTGGCAAGAACGCCCGTTTCATCTTTGACGAGCATGCGAATGTAATAATCCGACTCAAAGTCGTCCGCAAAAGAAGCCGCATTCAGCTTTTCAGGGTCATTTTCAAAACGAGTGTAAGTCGGGTCCTGCATATGTTTTGCCGCATACACGATATCGCTGACAATTGCACTTCCTGTGGGCAATGCACCTGCTCCACGGCCATACAGCATCACATCTCCAACGTTGTCCCCAACGATGTGCACCGCATTGAACGAACCCTTAACGGTTGCAAGCGGATGGTCGTTCGAAATAAACGCGGGATGAACGCGCGCTTCAATTCCGTGTTGCGTGTTCTTTCCGATTGCAAGCAATTTGAGCGTGTACCCCATCTGCTTTCCGATGCGAATATCTTCAATGTCCACCTTGGAAATTCCCTCTCTCGAAATCATAGAGAGCGGAACTTTTTTCTGAAACGCAAGTGAAGAAAGAATGCTCAGCTTGTACATCGCGTCAAAGCCCTCAACGTCCGCAGTGGGGTCTGCCTCGGCATAACCAAGCGCCTGTGCCTCTTTCAAAACGTCCGCATAATTCTGCCCTTCATCCGCCATCTTAGAGAGGATGAAGTTCGTCGTTCCGTTAATAATCCCCGTGATGCTTAAGATCTCATCGCCCTGCAAGCTCTCGGTAAGGGTTCTGATGACGGGAACGCCACCAACACAGGAAGCCTCAAAGTATAAACCGACGCCCTTGTTCTTTGCGATGGGCTCAAGCTCATGCCAATACTTCGCGATCAATTCTTTATTCGCCGTCACAACCGACTTTCCGTTTTTGAGAGCAATCGTGACAAACTCTTTTGCGAACGTCGTCCCGCCGATGAACTCAGCAACGATGTCAACGTTCGGATTGGAAACGATCTCCATAATGTTTGAAGCTGCAAGCTCTTCCGGAACCGAAAGCGCAGCAAGACGCGCCTTATTGATTTCCAAAACACCTTCAACCGAAATATCAATGCCGTAGGAACTCGCAATATACGCACGGTTTTTTGTTAGAATTTCGTACGTTCCACCACCAACTGTTCCAAGCCCCAAAAGTGCTACTCCTACTTGTTTCATTTCTTCTCCTTTATGTCCTTACGGACATTTTTTTCATTGCAATTCAAATCGTACACAATGCGCAAACCCTCAAGCGTGAGCGTACGGTCGATTGCGGTGATGCAAGAAACCTGCCCCGCGATCACTGCGCCCATACCTCCCGTTGCAATGACTTGAATCTTCTCAAGCCCGAGCTCGCCTCGAATCTTTGCAACAATATTCTCAACCAGACCTGCATATCCGAAAATGATACCCGCCTGCATTGCGTTTTCGGTGTTCTTCGGAATTGCGCTCTTCGGAACGGAAAGCTCTATCATGGGAAGTTGAGCTGTTCCGTGAACAAGACTTTCGAGCGCCGTCTTCATTCCAGGCGCGATCACAACGCCAAGAAGCTCTGCCTTCTCACTGACGATTGCAAACGTCGTTGCAGTTCCAAAGTCGATAAGGACAAGCGGTCCACCGTACTTTTTGAATGCCGCAACGCTGTTCACGATAATGTCAGAACCGGTTTCGCGCGGATTGTCTCCGCGGATGTTAAGCCCCGTCTTGACACCCGGACCAATCATCAGCGGCTTGATGTGGAAGAAGTACTCACACATATGCGTGATCGTGTAATTCAACGACGGGATAACCGAAGATGCGATAATTCCATCGATTTCAGATGCCTGAATGTTTTTGCTCGCAAGCAAATTCAGCAAGGTCGATCCAAATTCATCGGCTGTGCTTGAAACACGCGAGGAAACGCGAAAGCTTGCTTTCAGCGTCGCCCCGTCAAACACGCCGTACTTGATGTTTGTATTTCCTACGTCAATTGTCAACAGCATTGTTTTCTCCTCTTAAAACTTTCTCTTCATCACGATGCTCAACACGCTTGCCAAAGCGGGAGAAAGAATCATGTTCACAGCGAACTCAACAAGGAAGTTGACGCCCGCACAGCCAATGATGAGGAAGTGCATCACGCTCTCCCCGTCCGCAACAAAATTTGCACGGAGAACGTCGCTTAAAAAGAGCGCACCAAGGATGAACAAGCCCGTGTTCAAAATGGGTGCTGCGCCTGCCGCAACGAAGACCGCCGAACGCATGGACTTTTTCACGGCAAGACGGTAAGCAAGTCCCGCACCAAAGCCTGCGAAAAATCCTTTTCCAAAACAGATCACCGCGGTCATCACGGGATCATTCTGCAACAAGACGAGTGCGAACGGATCCGTGAAATACACGATGATTCCAAAGACAAGACCGAGCAAGCCCCCTGCCCAAGGTCCAATGATAATGGACGCAAGAACGATGGGGATCAAGACCAAGCTAAACTGTGTCGGGCCGATCTTGATAACGCTTGCGAACAATTGCAACATCACAACCAACGCAAGCAAGATTGCAAACGTCGTGATGTTCCGTGCAGAAAAAACTGTCTTCTTCTCTTCCATAATTGCCTCCAATCAAATTTCAACGAATATCTGTCAGAAATTTGGAAAAAAATAATATTTTTTATGGTATCCTTCGCAAAAAAGTGCAATAGAATCCACTTTCAAGTATTATAGCAAAAACCGAGCCAAAAATCTACTGATTGAACACCAAAATCGCGTAAATTGCGACACTCATCACAATTTCACAAAGAAAAGGCAAAAGCAAAAGAAAACAAACACTTTTCGCCCGTTTAAAACGGCGTTTTAAATAACAGAATATCCCCACACAAGAGGAAAAAGAAAGCGCAAATGAAAACGCGGGAACCTTTGTTTGAAACAGGAACAACGGAACAAAAACGGGCAATAGAGAAAGGAGCAAAAAGGCAACAAAATCCTGCTTGTTTAAGTGGATTGCAAACAGATAGGAAAGCGCAAAGAAAAGCGCGCAAACGCCCCACGCAAGGCACAAAACCGTCGATGCATAAGGGATCTTAAAAAAGTGATTGAGCCAAAGTATTTTTCCCATCTTGACAAAGGGGATCTGGGCCGCGGAGAGAAGAAGATAAACAGCAAAAAACAGCCATGCTCCCCTTCCCCTTTTCTTCTGTTTTTGCGCTTGAAGATCGCTCATATTTCACCTCGGAAGATCAGTTTTCTTCTATCATATGCGACGACTTTTTCCCTTATTTCGTCACACCAAATTTCGCGCTTGCATACGATGATAGCAAGGAAGATCGACCCGCAAAACATTTGTCTAACCAAGGAAAAACAGCGGAAAAATACGAGCGAAAAATCAGCAAAATGCGAGCACAAAAAATAAACTCAAACCGAAAAACAAACTTGGAGGAAATTTATGAACGGATTCGGAAATCTCGATTGCGGATGCAACATCAACCCCTGCACGCTCATCATCTTGTGGTTGCTTCTCTGCGGCGGCGGATGTGGCTATAACGGTGGATGCGGCAACAACAACGGTTGCAGCATTGACTGCACTTGCCTGATTCTCATCCTGTTGCTCTGCGGATGCGGCGGTTGCGGATGCAGAAACTGACGTCATACATAGCGGAAGTTTTTTCGACCGCTGAAAACGTCTAAAACAATTGGGGCTTTCCCGCTTTTCTTGCGGAAGAAAGCCCTTTCTTTTTACGAAAGCGCGTGCGTTTCCTTGACTTTTTCACCGCTTTCCGCTAACATTATGGAGATGACCAAATTTTTGGAGGATGCCATTATGGGTGACAAAAGAACAGTAACGATGGATAAGCTCATCGCGCTTTGCAAAAGTCGCGGTTTTATTTTCGCAGGCAGTGAAATTTACGGAGGCCTCGCAAACACCTGGGATTACGGTCCTTTGGGCTCTGAGCTCAAGAACAACATCAAGAAAGCTTGGTGGAAGAAATTCGTACAGGAAAATCCCCTCAACGTGGGCGTTGACTGTGCAATTTTGATGAATCCCACCGTCTGGCAAGCAAGCGGTCACCTCGGTGGCTTCTCCGATCCTTTGATGGATTGCAAGTCTTGTAAGACGCGCCACCGTGCGGACAACCTCATCGAAGATTACATGAAGAAGCACGACATCGACGAAAACATCGCCGGATGGACGAACGAACAGATGGAGAATTATATCGCGGAAAAGGAAATCAAATGCCCCAACTGCGGCAAGGCTGATTTCACCGGAATCCGCAAATTCAACTTGATGTTCAAGACCTTCCAGGGCGTCACCGAAGATTCGGTCAACACCGTTTATCTCCGTCCAGAAACCGCACAGGGTATCTTCGTCAACTTCAAGAATGTTCAGCGTTCTTCCCGCAAGAAAGTTCCGTTCGGAATCGGCCAGATCGGAAAAAGTTTCCGAAACGAGATCACACCGGGCAACTTTATCTTCCGCGTTCGTGAATTTGAGCAGATGGAATTGGAGTTCTTCTGCAAGCCCGGAACCGAGCTCGATTGGTTTGCTTATTGGAAGAACTTCTGCAAAGATTGGCTCCTTGAGCTTGGCATGACCGAGCAAAATCTCCGTCTTCGCGATCACGATCCCGAAGAACTCTGCTTCTACTCCAACGCAACGACCGACTTTGAGTACCTCTTCGCTTTCGGTTGGGGCGAACTTTGGGGCGTTGCTTCCAGAACGGATTACGACCTCAAACAGC
>JAZNLR010000013.1:0-2160 GCA_045579195.1 Clostridia bacterium
GTCACAGATCTTGTCCATACTGAAGTGGATCTTATTGGTCGTTCCGCCGGCAAAGCGTTCGTGGCGCAGAATCTGATTTTTCGAATCCAAAAAGACAATGTGGAATTCCTCGTGGAGAAGGCCTTGCAAGAAAGGCATGAAGTACTCCCGCATATTCCCGATGGTCTTGAGCGTCTTCTTTTGCTTACTCTTGCGAATTACATACCTGCGGTTTGCCGCGGCGTACGACGCGATTGCCGCAGCAACAGCCTCCCCGACCCCGTCAACTGCCAGAAGCTGTTCTGTCTGTGCGTCTAAAACCCCGTCAAACGAACCGAACGTTTCAATCAGCTTATGAGCAAGCTCGTTTGTGTTTTTGCGCGAAACTGCACCGTACAGCATAAATTCCAACAGCTCATGATCGTGAAAAACCTCAAAGCCATATTTGAGCGCGCGGTCTCGCATTCTCTTTCTGTGTCCCTCGTGGCCCATCAAAACTCCATTTTGCTCTTTTTCTTTTGAAAAATCCTATCTTTCTTTCAAAAACTATTGTACCATATTCGAGAAAAAGTGTATAATAAAATTGATGGTTTTTTGAAAGAAAAAACGCAATCTTTTTTAGAACACCCTTTCGGAGGCATAACAAGATGAACAATCACGCAAAAGAAATGGCAAACTTGCTGTCCGCTCTCATTCGCTTCCCCACCGTCCAGGGAAAAGCCGAGGAAGGCGCACCGTTCGGCAAGGAAAATGCAGAATGCTTAAAGTACGCTTTGGAACACGCAGAATCCCTTGGATTTTCCACGGAGAACTTCGATGGCTATGCCGGTCACGTTGAATGGGGAGAAGGAAAAAAAGTCTTTGGAATCTTAAACCACCTCGATGTCGTTCCCGCAGGCGACGGATGGAAGACACCTCCGTTCTCAGGAATCATTGCAAACGGCGTCGTCAAAGGCAGAGGCGCAATCGACAACAAGGGTCCTGTGACCTCCGCGCTGTACGCACTCAAAGAGCTCCGAGACGAGGGCTTTGTTCCCAAATATAAGATCCGCCTCATTTTAGGCTGTAACGAAGAGTCGGGCTGGAAGTGCATGGCTCATTACGGCGAGGTCTGCAAGATGCCTGACTTCGGCATCTCCCCCGACGGGTCTTTCCCTGTTATCCACTGCGAGAAAGGAGTTGCCAACTTCCGCTTCCGCATCCGTTCGGACGCATCCTTCCCCATTTTGGATCTCCGCGGCGGTGAGCGCGTCAATATGGTCCCCTCGAAGTGCATGCTGTCGTACGACGTGGCAGACGAGCGCATTGACGAGACCTTCGACGGCGTTTCCGCGCACGGCTCCACTCCGGAAGAGGGAGACAACGCAATCTGGAAAGCCCTTGCTTACCTCAATCGCATCTTCACCGCGCTGGACGAGAAGAACGTCTTCACGCTTCTCTATGAAAAGCTCTGCTCGACCGACGGCGCGCCGTGCGGCCTGAATCTCTCCGATGAGAAGAGCGGAAGCCTTTCGTTCAACCTCGGAAAGATCTCGATGGTCAACGGCTTTGTCATCGGTGAGCTTGACATCCGCTATCCCATCACACTCACGCGCGACCTCTTGCTTGAAAAGCTGCAGGCGGCCATTCCCGGCGCGACGTGGGAACTGTTTGGCTTCCACGACCCGTTGTACGTCGACAATGAGTCCCCCTTCGTTACCGCGCTGATGGATGCATATCGCAAGGTGACGGGAAGAAACGAGCCCACCAAAATCATCGGCGGCGGAACATATGCCCGTGTCCTTCCGCTCGGCGTCGCATTCGGTCCCGTGTTCGACGAAGGCGAAAGCACCGTTCACAAGGCAAACGAGGAAATCGCCATCGACCGCCTCGTTCTCTTGAAAGACGTCTTGAAAGAGGCAATCCGCAACGTGAACGAAATCGACATTTGATCCTGAAAAAATGAAATAGAGCCAAGGCAAACCGCCTTGGCTCTTTTTTTATTTCGTTTCGTACGAAAAAACCTCTTTGAACACTTTGCAGTACCGCTCCATATCTGCGAGCGAAATCTCAGGCGGAATGCGGTGATCCGGAATGGGAATATATCGTCCTTCGTCCACGCAGGGCTTCAACGTCAGAAGGTATTCACGAAGTTCTTCTTCGGGAAGCGCAAGCTTAAACTTGTTCACGCCGCCAAACACG
>JAZNLR010000014.1:0-1962 GCA_045579195.1 Clostridia bacterium
TGTATCTCGCGATCAAAGGTGAAATTTTGGTTGGCGACATTTCACTTTATCAAACGTACTTTGGAAGCATCACTGCGCAGGTTTCAGCATTCTTGGGAATGTTGCCCATTATCACAAAGGGACTTGATTCGCTTGCATCCATCGGAGAGATTTTGGCTGCAACCGACGTTGAAAACGCGGATGGCAAGGAATCAATGCAAGAGCTTCGCGGGGAGTACTCTTTCAAAAATGTTGCGTTTTCGTACGAGCCGAATCAGCCGCTTTTGACGGACATCAATTTGGAGGTCAAACAGGGGGAGACTATCGCATTCGTCGGAGAGTCCGGCTGCGGAAAAACGACGACGATCAACCTCATCTTGGGCTTCAATTTTGTGACGAAAGGGGAGATTTTGGTGGACGGAAAAGACATTCGCAACATCAATTTGCACGATTACCGCTCGCACATTGCGATCGTTCCGCAAAACAGCGTTCTCTTTACGGGAACAATTCGAGAGAACATCTGCTACGGCGTTGAAAACGTCAGCGAAGAGCGATTGATGCAAGCGATTGAAGCGGCAAACTTAACCTCCTTATTGGAGAAACTGCCAAACGGAGTGGACACGATGCTCTATGAGCACGGAGCGAATCTCTCCGGCGGACAGAGACAGCGCCTTTCCATTGCACGCGCCATCATCCGCGATCCTTCCGTCATCATCTTTGACGAGGCAACGAGTGCGCTCGACACCGTTTCCGAGCGTGAGATTCAAAAGGCGGTGGATAATATGACGCAGAACCGCACGACGTTCATCGTTGCGCACAGACTTTCCACCATTAAGAATGCGGACAGAATTGCCGTTCTCCAAAGCGGTGTGTGCGTTGAGATCGGCTCTTACGATGAGCTGATGGAAAAGAAGGGCGTGTTCTACAAGATGCAGACCGCTCAATAAGACGTTAAGATAAAATAACTCAAACTGGGATTTGAAGCAATCAAAAAGGCGCTTATGAAATCATAGGCGCCTTTTGTTTTGTTTCGGCTTAGTACATTCCGCCCATGCCGCCCATACCGCCTGCCATATCGGGAGCGGGAGCTGCCTTTTCGGGGATGTCTGCAACGATACTCTCGGTGGTGAGCAAAGTTCCTGCAACGCTTGCTGCATTCTGCAAAGCGGAGCGCGTGACCTTTGTCGGGTCGAGAATACCGGTCTGAACCATGTCAACGTACTCATTGGTGAGGGCATTGAAACCATAGTTCGGGTTCTTTTCGTTGTTGGTGAGGATGGTGTTGATGATGACAGCGCCGTCAAGGCCTGCGTTGGTTGCGATCTGACGGATCGGCTCTTCCAATGCACGCTTGATGATGAGCGCACCCGTCTTTTCGTCACCCTCAAGGGTTGCGACAAAGTCGGTCAAAGCGGGGAGTGCAGTCAAAAGTGCAACGCCGCCTCCGGGAACGATACCTTCTTCGACGGCTGCTCTAGTTGCGGCAAGAGCATCCTCGATTCTCAACTTCTTTTCCTTCATTTCGACTTCGGTTGCCGCGCCAACGTTGATGACTGCAACGCCGCCTGCGAGTTTTGCAAGGCGTTCCTGGAGCTTTTCCTTATCGTAATCACTGGTGGTCTCTTCGATCTGAGCCTTAATGGATTTGATGCGAGCCATGATCGCGTCGGTGCTTCCTGCACCTTCAACGATGGTGGTGTTTTCCTTGTCGACCTTGACCTGCTTTGCGCGACCGAGCATATCGAACGTGACGTCCTTCAGCTCAATTCCGAGGTCGCCGGAAACAACCTGGCCACCCGTGAGGATCGCGATATCTTCCAACATAGCCTTTCTTCTGTCGCCAAATCCGGGCGCTTTGACTGCAACGCAGTTGAACGTTCCGCGGAGCTTATTGACAACCAAAGTTGCAAGAGCTTCGCCCTCGATGTCTTCAGAGATGATGAGGAGCTTTGATCCGCTCTGAACAACCTGCTCGAGAACGGG
>JAZNLR010000015.1:0-6522 GCA_045579195.1 Clostridia bacterium
CTTGCAGTAGGAACGGTAGAAGAATTAAATGAGAAAGCTGGAACAAAAAATTTTGAGGAGACGTTTGTTTCTATCGTAAAGGAGGGTGTGGTATGAGAATGATTACTTTTGCTAAATGATGCACGAAGGAGATCTTGCGCGATCCAATTAACCTCATCTTCGGCTTGGGATTTCCGTTGGTATTACTGTTGCTTCTTAGTGCTATACAAGCAAACATACCAGTAAGCCTGTTTAAAATCGACACATTAACTCCCGGCATTACCGTATTCGGATTGTCGTTTATGACGTTGTTTTCTGCAACTTTGGTTGCCAAAGACCGAGAAAGCGCACTCTTACAAAGACTATACACAACACCTCTTACGGGATTTGATTTTATGATTGGATATATGCTTCCGCTTCTGCCCATTGCTCTTGGTCAAACTGTTATTTGTTATCTGTTTGCGATTCCCTTGGGGCTTACGGTCAGCGTGAATATTATTTATGCGGTTATCGGTATGATACCTATGGCAATATTTAATATCGCACTCGGACTTTTGTGTGGCAGTATTTTTAGCGTTAAACAGGTTGGCGGTATTTGCGGAGCGTTACTTACCAATCTTTCTGCGTGGCTTTCAGGTGTGTGGTTCGATTTGAAACTAGTGGGTGGAGTCTTTGAGAAAATAGCCAATGCTCTCCCATTCGTTCACGCAGTAGAAATGGAAAAAATGTTGTTTAGCGGAGATTTCGGGCTTGTAGCAACACATATTTTGCCGATTTTACTGTATAGTGTGACAATAACGATAATTGCTGTGTTCTGCTTCCTCAGACAAATGAAAAAGCAATAACGATTTTAAGAGACATGCTCTATATCATATTAATTGGGACGAATAGACGAATAATTTAATTTGAAACCGGTTTCAAAAAACTCATCCGTGTATCCTATTCACTCATTACTCACAAAAAAAAGGACGGCTTTGAGCCGTCCTTTTTTAATATGCCTTTGTTGCATTTTTTGCGATTGTCTTTTCGCGCTTGGGATGAAAAATTATACGCTGCGAAAAGTGCGTGTGGGTATAATAGCAAAAATGGCTTTTCGAGTCTGCATTTTTGAGTCTTTTACTTTATACCATACGTTCGAGACGCTTTCACTTTATAGTGAAGATGGTCACATTTTTTATGAAACCTTTCTCATTCAACCAACGGTTTGTTGATTTTCTGAAAATTCGCATATATAATGAAGAATGAAGGAGAGTGTGTTATGGATCAGGTAAAGATCGGCAAGTTCATTGCCGAATGCAGAAAAGAGAAGGGGTTGACACAAAAACTCTTGGCGGAAAAGCTAAACATCACGGACCGCGCAATTTCGAAATGGGAAACGGGCAGGGCAATGCCGGATCCCTCTTTGATGCTTGACTTATGCGATATTCTTGATGTCAGCGTGAATGACCTGTTGTGTGGAGAGAAAAACAGCATCGAAAACAGTAAGAACAAAAATGAACAGCTTTTGCTCGATCTAGCAAAAGAATTGGACCAAAAGAATAAGATGATCTGGACGGCAATGTGGGTGATCATGTCAGTTTGCATCATTGCGCTTTTTTTCGGGCTCTTTCTTGCTGCGTTTGCTCTCCCGGAAGGCGTTTGGCAGCTTGTTGTCATACTTTCATTGAGTGTTTTCTTTATGATTCCGTGTTTTTACGCATTGAAACTTGAAGTCAGCGTGGGAGCATATCGCTGCAAGCATTGCGGACACGAGATTGTCCCGACTTATTCGGAAGCGCTTTCCGCGATGCATCGCGGAACGACACGCTTTTTGAAGTGCCCAAACTGTCAAAAACGATCGTGGTGCAAAAAAGTGTTAAAAAGGAAAAACGCAGAATGAAAAGTTCTGTGTTTTTTATTGACTTTTTGGGGTAAACTGTGGTATAACGAAATTGAACAAAGTGTTCAAGAAAATACTATGTTTACAAAATAATTCAAATGAGAGGTGAAAACATGGACGGCAGTTGTTGTGGTCGAAGTTCTGACAGAGTCTTGATTGGTTGTCAAAATGCTTGCGGCCGCACGCACTTTATTTGCTGACCGTTTGTGTTTTTTATCCATTCTTGACCATTGTCTGTTTCTGAAACCGCATTCTTTCGTCTGTAAAATGCACGGGAAGAAGGCCGATTTGATTGTGACAATGGTTTTTTTATATCCATTTTTCAAAAACAGCTTTCTTTTCATTCGCATTTTGGGGCGAAGCGAAAAATTCGCACTTTGCTTGATGTGTGAAGGAGGAGAGAACAATGAATGAAAAAGAGAACATTTTGAACGAAAACGGCGTGATCGCGCAGTACGTGGATTACACGGCAGAGATTTCCAAGCTCTTTCGGGAAAATTTGACGCCGAAGTTGCTCCGTGAGCGCATTTTGGATTACCACGAAAATGACATTGCAAAGGCTTTGGATTTGCTCAGCCGAGAGGAACGAATTCGTCTTTACAGCATTCTCGACGTGGAGTCGCTTGCGGGTGTTTTGGAGTACTCCGAGGAGATCGCAAAGTATGTCGGCGAGCTTGACGTCCACAAGAAAATCGGGGTGCTTTCACAAATGGAAGCTGCAATCGCCGTTGAGTTTCTTAAGCAGTTGGAAAAAGGAGAGCGAAACACTCTTCTCGAGCTGATGGATGAGGAAGTCAAGCGCGAGATCAAACTCTTAAGTTCGTTTGACGAGGATGAGATCGGAAGCCGAATGACGACGAATTTTGTTTCCATTCAGGCGGGGATCGGTGTTCGGCAGGCGATGCGTGAGCTTATCCGACAGGCGGCGGAGAATGACAACATTTCCAAGATATACGTCGTGGATGAAGACCAAACCTTGGTCGGTGCGATCGACTTGAAGGATTTGATCATTGCGCGCTCGGAAACTCAACTTGAAAGCATTATGACGACGTCGTATCCATACGTTTACGCAAACGAGCTCATTGAGGATTGTACGTCGCGCCTCAAGGAGTACTCCGAGGATTCCATTCCTGTGTTGGATGCGAACAACCGCTTAAAAGGCGTCTTGACGTCACAGGACATCACGGAGCTCGTGGATGACGAGATGGGCGAAGATTATGCAAAGCTCGCTGGTTTGACCGCCGAAGAGGATCTTGATGAACCGACCGGAAAGAGCATTGGAAAGCGTTTGCCGTGGCTGGTCATTCTTTTAGGGCTTGGATTGATCGTTTCGGGCGTGGTTGGTGCATTTGAAAGCGTTGTTGCGCATTTAACGTTGATCGTTAGCTTCCAATCGTTGATTTTGGGTATGGCAGGAAACGTCGGAACCCAGTCTCTTGCGGTGACCATTCGCGTTTTGATGGATGAGAAGGTGGGCCGAAAGCAAAAGTTATTCCTCATCCTCAAAGAGGCGCGTGTGGGCTTGACAAACGGTCTTATCCTTGGCGTTCTTTCGGTGGGATTGATTGGGCTATATTTGATGATTTTCAAGGGACAGACACCCATGCTTTCCTTCTCGGTTTCGCTGTGCACGGGAATTGCGCTCGCCATTGCGATCTTGCTTTCCAGCATCACGGGAACAGTCGTTCCCATTCTGTTTAAGAAGCTGAAGATCGATCCTGCGGTTGCATCCGGTCCGTTGATCACCACAGTCAATGACCTTGTTGCCGTCGTGGCGTACTACGGACTTGCGTGGCTTTTGCTGATTCACGTTTTGGGATTATAATTTTGAAAGAGAGGGAATTTTTCTCTCTCTTTTGCTGTTTTTCGTGCGTTTTTGAAAAGGATGAAGAAGTTTTTGTAAGAGACAGAATCGCGATTTTTGCGTGTTTTCAGAAACTTGATTGGATGAATAAACTTTAACCAATTCAGATTTTCTATTGAAAAGAAAGCAAAAATGTGTTATAATAAAAAAAACGTTTTACCAAAATAATTTTGCTAAAAAAAAGGAGAAAATAATGAAATTAAGAATTTTTGCAATCATTTTGGTTTTTGTCGTTCTTCTTTCGGGTTGTTCGACGCCGCAGAAACCTGATGATCCGATCTATCCTCCCGAAACGGTGGAAGGGGACCATCAGCTTCAGTTTGATTCGGATAAGGATGGAATTTATAATTACTGTCCTGTTGCCTTCGAAGAGGATGCAAACACGAGATACATCTATTACTGCACGAACCAGAAGTCCAAGGTTGTCATTGACTACGTTGGATGCAGAAAGGGAACGCGTAATCTTGACGGAACCTGGACGTGGGGTGAAGAAGTCATTGTTCTTGCGCCCACCGAGGGAACGTGGGATGCGCACCATACGTGCGACCCATCCATCTTGGCAGGAAAGTTTGATTACAAGGGTGAAACGTATGAGTACTTAATGTCGTACCTGGGGTGCACGTCTTGGGACAATCAGGACAACAAGATCGGCCTTGCAGTTTCGCATTCTCCGACCGGTCCGTTCATCAAGGTTGGAACCGAACCCCTTGTAGACTTCGTGATGGAGGAGACCAGCGCATTCCAATGGGGCGTTGGACAGACGAGCATGATCAGCCTTGACTGCGAAGGAAAAATCTTGCTGTTCTATACGCGCGGTGACAAGAGAGGAACGAGAACTATTGTTGAAGAGTGGGATTTGAGAGACCTTGAGAACCCCGTTTGCCTCCGTTCGGAAGAGTTGGAGCGTGACGGCGTTGGAGAGGACGGAACTCGCGATTACACCTGCAATGCGGACGTTCTTTTTGACTTGGAAAACAACCGTTACTTCTTCACGTCGGATGGACATCCGTACCCCAGAGAAGATCCGAACTTCATTTCGGCACACTTCCGCGTGCAGTACTTTGAGAATGAACTTCCGTTCGGCTCGCAGAAGTGGGAAACGTTGGCTTTGGTTGGCGAAGAGGAAACAGGTTTCCCGAGAAACCACAACACGGGCTTCTTGCGTGACCGCTATGGATATCTCCCGTCTAACGGCTTTATTACCGTTTATTATACGATGTCCATCTTGGGCGGAGAGAGCCTCTGGTCATATCGCATTTATGACTTTAAGATTGAATTGCCGGAGTAAGAAATAGAAAGATAAAAAGAAGTCGCTCTTTGTTTGAAGAGCGACTTTTGTTTTACCTTTTCATTTAGTTCTCATCCGAATTGGAGTTCTTTCTTTCCTGAAGCTTGTTGAGAACGCGGTTAATGAGGATGGAAACACCGGCAATCACAATGATGGTGACAAAATGGCAAGCATACCTAAATCATATTTTTTTGCAAAAAAAATCCGCTCGAGAAAGGCAAAGCGACTTTGACAATCTAGCGGTTTTGTGCGGTGTCGTGAGGTCCAAAGAACGAGCCCGTCAATTTTTGCCACACATTCATTATAATACAATTGTAAATAAAAAGTCAAATCAAAGGCTCTCCTAGATGAAAAACTTTCGGAAGTTTTGACCAATCGTTGAAAAAAATGAGGTGCTATGTTATAATGATAAAAAGAAAATAAGAGGCAAGTATGGAAGAGCGGTTGGAAAGAACAGAGATGTTGCTCGGAAAGAGCATGGAACAGCTGAAAAATGCAAGCGTGATCGTCTTCGGAATTGGGGGCGTCGGAGGATACACTGCAGAAGCGCTTGCAAGAAGCGGAATTGGCAAGATTGCACTTGTGGATGCGGATGTCGTTTCGGAGAGCAACATCAACCGGCAGATCATCGCACTCTCAAGCACGGTCGGGCGAAAGAAGACCGAAGTGATGAAAGAGCGCATCTTTGAAATCAATCCGAATTGCGAAGTGACGACCTTCGATCTCTTTTATCTTCCTGAAAACGCGGATCAGATTGATCTTGCCGCGTTTGATTTCGTGGTCGACGCGATCGACACAGTGAGCGCAAAGATCGAACTTGCTGTTCGAGCGACGGCATTAAACGTCCCTATCATCAGTTGTATGGGAACGGGAAACAAACTTGACCCTTCCAAGCTATGCGTCACCGACCTTGCAAAGACGTCTGTTTGCCCGTTGGCGCGCGTGATGAGAAGAGAGCTTCGTGCGCGCGGAATCACGCACTTAAAGGTGGTATATTCCACGGAGGAAGCCAAGAAGGACGAAGCATATGTCGGGGAGAGAACGCCCGGAAGCGTTGCTTTTGTTCCGTCCGTTGCTGGGCTGATGATCGCGTGGGAAGTTGTTCGAGAGATCGCATTTGAAAAGTAAAGAAAAGAGCGTAAAAAAACCGTCACAACTGTGACGGTTTTTTGTTTGTCTTATTTTAACGGAGTTGCCGCGCTTTTGCTCCATTCCTGCATTAACGTCAGATCACCACTTCCTCCTGCGAGCTTTTGGAAGAGGTAAGCCTTGTCCTTCGGAGCACCGGGAATATAGTCCTTTTCAATGGGATGAAACCGAATCGGGTCATTGAAAAGACCAAAGTCATCGTTTTGAGCGAGCGCATCAAACATTCGGAAATAATGCATCGCTTCCACGAAGGGGAGCTCCTCTTGAATCTCTTTCATCGCCACTTCAAGATTGCGGTATGAGCGTTCATCTCCGACAACAGAGCCTTCCCACCCGAGAAACGTGTTTCTTCATATTTGTCAT
>JAZNLR010000016.1:0-1661 GCA_045579195.1 Clostridia bacterium
CGTCGGGAAGTTCCTCACACACAGATTTAACAGCGGTTTTGGACAATTTGTCGTGGATTTTGGAGAACTCGTTCAAGGCATCCTGAACATTGCTGTGGATTAGCGCATCATTTGCCGAAAAATCGGCGACGATATCTTTAGCAATAAGATTGACATTGCCCCCCGCATCTGGCGTTTCTCCACAAACGGATTTAACAGCGGATGAATCCAATCGCTCAACCGCATTTTTAATTTGTTCAAAAGTGGGGACATTCCAATAATCTTCTGACTCCACATTGTAAGCATCATTTTTTTCAACATCAACAATGAATGAGAATGTGTTAAGCACAACGGAAAAATCAGGCTCGTTAATCTCGACGTGGACTTTAACACGTCCAGAAACTGTCAACGCTTGTGGAGCAAGAATCAACGTAATATGGCTACCGTTGTTTTCGACAGCATTTGACCCATCGGGCAATGTTGTGTAATAACCTTTCGTTCCGTCTGGTTTTGCATAAAAAACGGAAAGAACCTTTCCTTCTGGAATTGTGTATTCTGCGCCATTTTCTGTCAAATAAATCGTTACAGTTCTGCTCATTGAGTCGCCTTGTTTGGCATTAACGATGACATATGACCGGGATTGAACATCAAGAGTTATCGTTTTATTTGTTTGCAAAAAAATCACCCTCTTGTCAATTTAATTATTTTTTGGACAAGCGATTTTGGCAAATCACCCAAAATTATCTGCGTTACTTGATTTTTCAAGACATCATAAAAAACTTTGTTAATCTTCATTTCTTTTTTTAAAAGACCAAACTGCTCAATAGTGACAAGAGCGGTGTCACCAAGAATAAGAAGGTCGTTTAACTCGGGAGATGGGACAGCTGTGATTGTTTGACCAATCTTGGTTTTTGCTTTAGCAGAAGCAAAAACTTTTGAACGCCCTTCAAGATTAACCTCTGTCGGTTCCTCGTCAAAGTAAGGAGTCATATCCAAAAGCTCTGTTTCGGAAAAATCACCCTTTTCTCCGACATAAATAAGCGGATCGCCACTCAATGTCACCAACCTGTCTCCATGCCAAAAGGGGAGAAACGACTTTGGAGGAGAATAATTGTTTGCTTCATGCGTAACTTCAAGCAAATTTCTCCCATAAACAAGAGGGACATTGGATTTTACCGCACGGGTTTGATTGATCTTAACATCCAATCCGTCAAATGTCAGCTCACAACCGTATATTCCGTAAATATCGCGGAACGATCTGTTTTCGTCGCCGTCGTCAAAGAGCAACGACATCATAGAACGAGGTTCGCCATCCAAAAAAGAGAAGCCTGCGTTTTGGTTGAGATATTCTTTTACATTGAATACGTTCCCTGCAGCATTTGCCATCATGTCTGTCACAAATTCAGCTGATGAAAGTGATGCAAACGGAAGCACGAAGATCCGCTCCATCTGTCTGCTGATGTGATATGCGTGAACGCTGATTTCGCTTGTCGTTTTTTTTACAGAATTGATGATAAACGGCTGTTCTTTTTGGTCGGGAGACGGCTTGCAAACGATGACGCGACCAACAACGAGGTCTTTTTCGTGCAATCCACCGACCATGTATGTCATCGAAAGGGAATAATCCCCATTCAATTCCTCTGCGACCTCGCATGATTTTGCATCGACCAAAAAGCCAATGC
>JAZNLR010000017.1:0-10008 GCA_045579195.1 Clostridia bacterium
CGCAAGCACGTCGGGCGACGAAACCGTGGGGTACTGTTCCTTGCCGTTATAGACAAACTTCGTGTTGCCGAAGTTGACCGTGCGGATCACTTTCGGCTCGATGGTCAGCGTTGCAGTGAGCTCCTTGACCTCGCTGCCGTACTTCGTGATGCGGTAATTCGGGTTGTTTTCAAATTTCGCCTTGATGGTATATTTTCCGATGTTAACAACGCCATTGCCCTCATATGTCACGTTGATGTACGACGGGAAGGATTCGTCGAACGTGATTCCCTGCGGCTGTCCGTTATATTCCACCTGCTTGGAAACAAAGCTCGATCCATCCACCGATCTTCTCTCGATGACAAAGGTCTGTGCGTAAATCTCATTTTTGAGCGTATAATTCGGATTGCTGAGCCCGATGACGCGCGCGACGTACGTTCCGGCGTTCACCGGAGAAACCTCGCGGTTATTTTGGGTGTAAACGAGAACCACCCCTGCGTCTTCTCCAAGGATGCTATTGTCCGCAGCCGCACTCACCTTAATGGGTTCGCCGGTATAGACAATTCCGGTATATCCGGTGAAGATGACGCCGACCTCTTTTGGCGTAATGGTGAACGCAATGTTTTTACGCAGGTTGATCTTGAAATTCTTGCCTGCCGTCAAAGAACCAATGCTGATGTTATAAGAGCCGACATTCTTATTCGGAACACTGACAATGACACCGTCGCGGTACTCCAACGTGTCAAAGGTCAACGAGCCTGACATCACGCCGCCTGCTGCGGCAAGGTTGAACGGATTACCGTCCATATCAAACACGGAGTACTGAATGCTTGCAATGTTCGTGCCGTTATACTGGCGAGATTGGTTCGCCTCGGGAACGACAAGGATCTCGTATGGTAAGACTTCGATGACGACCGAGTTTAAGTAAACCTCGTAAAGGTCGGCTGCCGCACCCGTCGGGGTAAAACGGAACTGAACGTTATGTCGCCCTGCACCGAGCGAAATCATCGGATTGACAAACTCCAAGATCCCTTCCACTTCGCCGCCGTTGTTTCCAAAGAACTGCCCGGTCAAAACGGAGTCGCGGAGAATATTGGTGTAATACGTGATGGTGGATGCTTCCACACCAAACTCAATGAGCGTCGCTTTCTTCACGCTGAACGAGAAGGTCTTTTCAGCCAAGCGGTAATTCCCGTTCACGGGAACACTTGCTCGATCTTTCAAAGCAAAGTGGGCAGAATACTCCCCGATGGCAACTGCAGCGGAAACTCCGCCGTCAAACACGAGTTCAACTTCGGGGCGTTCGCCGTTGACGGCGCCCGAAAGTGAATAATCAATCTTGATCTCCGAGCCCGTATAACGAACGTTCGAAAGATCGGTGAGAACAGTCACTGTGAGCGTTTTTGGCATGATGACCAACTTCGCGGTGGGAAGGGGCTCAGGCAACGTGAAAGTGCCATCCTGCCCATCCACGACGAGGCGAATCTCATACTCCCCGACGGCGATCGGCGTAACGCGCTGACCGTTTTGATAGACTTCGTATGAAACGGAAACTCCGTCTAAGTTATGCGAAATGGCGTTGAGGACGGGGGTGACGATCTCCTTGCCCGTGTACTCCACGACAACGTCTTCCACAGAGAGGGTCTCTTCCCCTGCATAGAAGCGAACGGAAAGGGTATCGTTTCCGGCATCACCTGCGCTTAAGGTGAAATTATCCCACCCTGCGCTCAACGCTGAACAGCTCAAGGACGCCAAATAGTACTTCCCGGCCGTCGCACGCGTTTCGGCAACCGTCGAGAAGGAAAGGGATCCATCCCCCATCAGCGTTCCTTCAAAATAGGAGAACGCATAAGGCAAAATGTCGGTCGTTCCGTCTTTGGTGAGGCAGATCTCCTCTTCCGAGATTACAACGTCCGCCGCCGCATATTCCGAAAGCCCCACAAGAGAAGAAGGAACGAGAACAAACTGTGCTCCCAATTTCACGACCGAGAGATCGCCAATCGAGATCTCACGCTTGCTCACCGTGCATGTGACGGCATCAAAGCTTGCAAGTGCAAAGTTATCCCACGCTTCTGCGGAAACGGAAACAGTATATTCGCCTGCCTTCAAAATGGAGGCTTCACGCACGCTTACGCCACCGCTCTTGCGGTTAATTTCGTAGACAAACGGCAAGCGAGAAAGAGCAACGCCATTCTTGGACACCACGATCTCCTGCCCCGAAACTGCGGCGGAGAGACCGTGTCCCGTTCCCGCCAGCTGAACGCTGATGGGCAAGCTAACTGCGCTTGCGGAATAGGGATGCGTCGTGTTGTTCGCAAGCACCAGGCGAACTTCACGCGGCGAAATAACGAAGGGAACGGAATCATCGAACGTGATTTCGTAATTGACGGAATTGCCGTCTTCATCCACAGGGGCAACGTTGAGCGATCCCTGCGTGATGAGGTGACTTCCCGCATTCGCGGTTGAGATTGCAAGTGCTCCAGAGAAGACGTCTTTTCCAAAGAGCTTGCCCTCCGTGACAGTGTACTTCAGCTCTGCAGGCTTCTCGGAATCGTACACCTTGCCCTGCCCTGCGTTTGGTGTCACAGTAATTTTTGCGCGTGTGATCGTGAACGTCACGTCTTCCACGCAAGTGATCTTATAGTTCACGGCATTTCTGCCCGTTGCATACACCTTGAATGCTGCAGTTCCCGTTCCATTCACAATCCGGAACGTTCCTGCGTGGTAAGCCGAAAGTGCATTTCCTTCCGCATCGGCAAGCATAAACGCGCCGACAAGGCGATTGTTTCCATGTTCGGCAAGATCGATCTCTTCCCCATCCTCTTTTGCCGTCATAATGCGATAGAGGATCTCCGCAGGCGCAGAAGAATCATAAACCTTGGTCTGCCCCGCCTCCGGAATGATAAAGATGGGCATCGGCTCGATCGTGTACAGCACGTTTTCGGTAAAGATCAGGTTAAAGTTGACGGGAACGTCCTCCTCGGATCTGAGCGCGAGGGTGCCCTGCGAAATGGAATACGTTCTGGCGCCAAACTTCCCGTTGTCATCGTTGAGGTTGTGAACGATTGTGAGTGCCCCCTCAAATGCGTTCTGATGTTCGGTTACGTCAAACGGTTCTCCGTCCAAAAAGACTTCATAAAGAATACTTTCGGGGGCAAACCCGTCGAACGTTTTCTTCTGCTTTGCAACCGGAGTCACCAAGATCTGTGCGCGGTCGATGATAAACTTCTTTGCCGAAGGGTTGGTGAAGGTCAATTTATAGTTGGACGGAGCATCTTCAAGCGCAGGGTCAACGTACGCAAAATCGAACGTTCCTTGCGTGATCTCGTAAGATCCGACGTAAAACTTATCGCCGTAGAGCGGAACGAAGGAGAACATTCCCGTGAGCGCCTCAAACGTGGGGTCATACGGCGTGAATGTGTTTCCATTCTGGTCCTGCAAGGAGTACCAATTCTTATCCACCGCGCCAAAGAAGGGTGCCTTGCCGTCATACTGCTTGTTGAGCCCGGCATTGGGCTGCAAAATGACAGTCTTTTGTTCGATTTCATAATCAACGGTGAAGCGCTTTAAGAAGAGTTCTCCCATTCGAACGGTCACCGAAACGCGGTAAGTTCCGCTCGTATACGGAACGCCGCTTTGATCACAACGAACGAATGCGACCTCCGAGACGGGAACGTAATTCTCGCCGCGCAGAATTTCAAAGGAAAGCGAGATGGAAAGAGCCACCGAAGGCGTGGGTGCAAACGTTCGCGAAATAGGATCATAAGATAAGGTCTCTTTTGCAAGCGTGATCTTCGGCAAGAAGGAAACGTTGTCATAGACGTGTTTCGCGCTCTCTTCCCCTGCCGCAAGAATGGAAAGGCGTGCGATATAGCGACCTCCAAGCCCGCGCGTCGTGGGGAGAATGGTTTCGGGAACAGCCGCGCTGATCTCCCCTTCGGCAACTGCAACTTCAACCTCGTTCGCCTTGCAAACGGCAACGCTGAATCCGTCCTTTGCATGTTCGGGCGCGACCGTTGCCTTCAAGTGGAACCGTCCATTCTCGGCAACACGGGTAAGCGCAAGGCTCACGGGCGCCTGTTCCGTGACGGAATTGAGTTTGCAATCCGACGATCCGCCGATGGTAAAGCTGTCCTCTGCGGTCACGGAAAGTGCGTTTGCCACCGTTCCAACGTCCATTCCGAATGCGCCTTGCGCATTGATCGCATAAACGCGGGAAAGGTTGATGTTTCCGGAGCCGTTTGCAGCTCCGATGAGGATGCCTCGGTTTGCCCCAAGATAATCAAGTGCAACCCCCGAGAAAATGCTGACGGAATCGCTCACATTCAACGTTCCATTTACGGTGAGCACTCCTGCAAATCCACCTGCGCTCGAAGAGGGCATCGCGGAAGATGTGGTCGTCGGCTCAGCCTCAGGCCACTTATTTGCAAAGGCAACGCCGTTTGCAACCGTCACGGCCGAGACGGAAACCGTTCCGTTGACGGTCATGTTCTTGGTCAAAGAGAGGAATCCGTTCTCCTCAAGGTGAGAAAGCTTCACGGAAGTGAAAGAAACCGAGTCGGCCTCGTTCACAAGAGCAATGTGATAAGCTTCACTTTTGCCCGCAGCGCGAACGTGTGCCTCCATTCCGAGGAAGGAGATGTTCGCCTCAGTTGCGTACGCAAAGAGGCTGGCGCTGCACCAAAGCGTTTTGCCGTTTCCGTTTAGGTTGCCGCGGAAGGGATTTGCTTGCGTTCCGATCGAACCCAAGAAGATTTCCGTGTTCACGTCGGGCATATAGGATTCGGAGAGATCCAAAATGGATCTTGCAACTCCGTTTTCGTCGTTGGGAAGAATGATTTTGAAGAACTTGCCGCGATATCCGTCCGTCACGGTCATGGAAGCAAGCTCAACCTCCAAGCGGATAAAGTGCTGAACGGATGAAAGGATAAACGGATCCTCCTCCGTTCCGGCACGCTCACGAACGGTCGTCCCCTCCCCATTTTGCACGGTTTCAAAGCGGAAGTCCGAAAGGGAGGAAAGCAAGGTCGAATCCGCCGCCTGTGCAGAGCGGACAAAAAAGCACGGCAAAAGAAGAGTCACCGAAAACAGCAACACTGCAAGCCATAAAATTGCCTGTTTCTTGAACCGTTTTTGCACGAGAGCACCTCCTTTTTCGCCGCAATCGTCCATTTCTCTCGCTCGCACACGCGCGCGAACGTAATTAAAGCTTGGCATACAATTTTAGTATACCACAAACTTTTGGGTTTGTAAGCAATTTTAACGGTAAATTTGAAAAAGTTCGGAATTTTTTGAAAAAAAGGGGCCTTTTCACCATTTCCTCTTTTTCGAATCTGCACATTCTCTTGCAAACAAGGCAAAAAGAGCTTACATTTAACTATTTTTCGCCAATTTTTGATAATTGCCAAAAATTTATTTGCCTATTTGTCAATTCGTGTTATAATTTATGATATCACTGTGATAGGAGTGTTACCCTATGAAGCGCAAATTAAGTTTCCTTCTTGTTCTTATTTTGGTTCTCGTCAGCCTGTTTGGTTGCGGCGGTGGACAAACTCCCCCTGCAAAAGATCCCGTTCAGGTCAAAAACGTCATTCTCTTCATCGGAGACGGCATGGGCGACAACCATCTTTTGAATACGTTGCTCTATTACGACATGGAAGAGCCCGAGTTCTTCAACTCGCGCTACGGATACTTTGATACCTCGTCGCACAGCCACGAAATCACCGACAGTGCGGCTGCGGCAACTGCCCTTGCGACCGGTCAGCGCGTCAACAACGGTAACGTTGCCCGCTTTGAAGGAGAAGACATTGTCACCATCGCGGAGCTTGCAAAAGCTGCAGGAAAGCGCGTTGGAATCGTCACGACCGAGAATCTCACGGGTGCAACCCCTGCCGGTTTCTCCTCCCACGCAAACGACCGCAACGATGCAGATGACATCACTTTAGGGCAGGCAACGAGCGGATTCGACCTCTTCATTGGCGATGACGATGCACGCGCAACCTATAAGTCCGCACACATGAAGGCCTTCACCGAGAACGGATATTTCTTTATGAACTCCCTCGAGCTCATGCGTGACAGCATGGAGTACGGCCCCATTGTCGCTGCGATCCCCGGCGTCCGCTCGAAGTACAATGACGGGCACGAAAACGACACCCAGCTTCAGGACATCACCCAGTTTGCGATTGATTACCTCACTTGCGAAGAAGGCTTCTTCCTGATGGTTGAAAGCGCACACATCGACAAGTACAGCCACAACAATAACCTCTTTGACATGATGGCGGAAGCGCGCACGTTTATGGAGACCATCCAGTTCTTCTACGACACGCTCGGAGCGGACACCGCGATCCTCGTCACTGCAGACCACGAGACCGGCGGTTTGAAGCTTGCGGAAACGAAGGAAGAGCTCAGCGACAAGCTCTACACGAAGACCGATCACTCCGCAACCAACGTTTCCTTCTTCGCAAAGAACTTCCCTTCCTCCTTGAGCTTCTCCGACGTTGAGTTGAACACCTATATGTTCACCATCATCAAGACCATTTTGAATCTCGAATAAGATCAAAGAATCAAAAAAAGCGTCAGCCTTTTTCGGCCGGCGCTTTTCTTTTTATTTTGCTAAAAAGCATTGGAAGACGCCCGACTCCTCCATTTTTTGAAAGTTGAAAAAAGGCTTTCAAAACGTCGATTCTTTTGATATAATAAACTTACGGACACAAAAACGCCGCAACATAAAGGAGAATCTATGAACACTTTCGATACCCCTGCAAGAAGACGAGGAAGCGATTGCGCAAAATGGGCAAATCTTGAAAAAGACGTCATCCCCATGTGGGTTGCCGATATGGATTTCCAGTCCCCTCCCCCCATCCTTGAGGCGATGCTCAAGCGCGTGCAGCACGGTTATTTCGGATATCCTTACACGTTGGATCTCCTCAAAGAAACCATCGTCGCACATTATGAAACCGTCTATCATGTCAAGGTCGAATCCGATTGGATCGTTTGGGTGCCCAGCGTCATTTCAGGCGCGGTGAACGCATTGCAGATGATGAACGGAACGTTTATGTTCTCCACACCGATGTACGACCACATCCGCAGTCTGACGCGGGAAGCAAACCTCCCTGTCATCGAAGTTCCCATGAAGCGAGATGACCGCTATCATTACACAATGGACATCGCCGCCCTGGAAAACGCAGTCACGCCCGAGGTCAAGTGCCTGATTTTATGCAATCCGCACAACCCAGTCGGCCGCGTCTATGAGAAGACGGAATTGCTGGAGTTGCTGGAATTCTGCAAAAAGCACCATCTGTTGCTCATCAGCGATGAGATCCACTGTGAACTGATTCTCGAAAACAGGCATCACCCCTTCTTCAGCATCAGTGAAGATGCAAAAGAATTCAGCATCACGCTTTCAAGCGCGGGAAAAACCTGCAATATCCCGGGGCTTCCCATGGGCTTTGCCATCATCCCGAACGAAGAGCTTCGCTCAAACTTCAGTCGTCGCCAAGACGGGCTGTTGCCATCGCCGAACGTCATCACTTTGGCGGCTTACGAAAAGGCGTATGACGGCAGTTGCACGCCGTGGAAAGAGGAGTTAAAAACGTATCTTCGCGCAAATCGCGATCTTGCAGAGGCTCGTCTCAATCAGATCCCCGAGCTAAAAACGCCGCACAACGAAGGAACTTATCTTCTCTGGATCGACTGCTCCGCGCTTAAGCTTGAAGACCCCGCCGCCTTCTTCTTAGAACATGCGCACGTCCGAGTTTCTCCGGGCCAAATTTACGGTGACAAACAATTCGTCCGCTTCAACTTCGCCTGTCCCAAAAGCCAGCTGATCGATGCGCTTGATCGGATGGAAGCCGCAATTCAAACCTTGCGAAACGAAACCCTGAAATAAAAACGAAAAGGTATGCAGAAACTCTGCATACCTTTTTTTGTGAATTTTTATTTGCGAGATTTTGATCAAACCCGCGATCTAGTCGAAATATCTCTTGAGAAGTCCCTCAAATGCCTTGCCGTGACGAGCTTCGTCCTTGCACATTTCATGAACGGTGTCGTGCACTGCATCATATCCAAGCTCTTTTGCGCGCTTTGCAATTTTGAGCTTGCCTTCGGTCGCGCCGTACTCAGCCATCACGCGAAGCTCAAGATTCTTCTTGGTGGACGCGGTGACAACTTCGCCGAGGAGTTCCGCAAATTTTGCAGCATGCTCAGCCTCTTCAAACGCGATTCTCTTATACGCCTCTGCAACCTCAGGATATCCTTCACGGTCAGCAACGCGGCTCATCGCAAGGTACATTCCAACTTCGGTGCATTCTCCGGTGAAGTTATCGCGAAGGCCCATAACGACTTCTTCGTCCAACCCTTGCGCAACGCCCACTCTGTGTTCGTCTGCCCAAACGAGCTTCTCGGTGTCGAGAATGTCTTCAAACTTGGAAGCAGCCGCCTTACACTGCGGGCAAAGCTCGGGGATGTCCCCTTCCATCACGTAACCACAAACCATACATCTTTTCTTCATAATCAATAACCTCCAAAAACCTTTGATTCAAATTTTTTCATTCTGACAAGCAGGGCAAATTCCGTAAAAGACCAGCGAGTGCGTGTCCGCCTGCATTCCGCATTCATTCATCAACTGCTCATTGACGTTTGCGGAAAGATTGATGTCGTAAATCGTGCGACAGTGCTTACACACAAAGTGTTCGTGTGGGCGTGTTCTGCCGTCGTAATTCACGCGTCCGGAATCGGTGTCGATGCGGATGATCTCGCCGTCGTTTGCAAGCAGATTCAGATTGCGGTAAACCGTTCCCAGCGACAGCGCGGGGATCTCGGATTTGAGCTGTTCATAAATCCACTGTGCATCCGGATGACATTCAACGCTCTTCAACAAAGTGAGAATTGCTTCCCTCTGTTTTGAGTACCGTTTCGCCGTCATTTCGTTGCTCTCCTTATCAGTAATAATTCTTATTATCGATAATATAACCTATTTTTCGTCCTTTGTCAAGCCTTTTTCAAAAAAAAATAAAAAAAGTTTTTCAATTTGACCAAAATGCGTGCTTTTTTCGGAAATAATATCCTTTAAGCAATTGACATTGCCCCTTTGTTTGCATATAATTATTCTTGTATTTGCGTTTAGTATTTTTAAACTTTTGGTTTAGACATACGAAACTTGGTAAACTTGGGGTTTAATGCAAACCCCCTTCCTATTACGCGCGCGTGTACGCGCCCGTCATTTTGGAAAAAGAAAGAGGAATTGAAATGGAAATCGGTTTGAAAATTAAAGAGCAGCGATTGCAATGCGGTTTGACGCAGGAAGAGCTTGCAGATCGGTGCGAATTGACGAAGGGTTATATTTCCCAATTGGAAAACGACCTGACCTCTCCGTCCATTGCAACCTTGCAAGACATTCTTGCCGCGCTCGGAACGGACTTGAAGCACTTCTTTGCGGAAGAAACACCCGAAAAGATCGTCTTCACCGAGAATGACTTTATCACAAAGGAAACGGCGGAAAGCGCGCTCACCTGGCTCGTTCCCAACAGTCAGAAAAACATGATGGAGCCCATCCTTCTCGAATTGCAGCCCGGCGCATCTTCGGGTGCGGATATGCCCCATGAGGGAGAGGAGTTCGGCTTCGTTTTGGAAGGAAGCGTTCGCCTCCATCTCGGCGACAAGAACTTCGTTGTCAAGGCAGGAGAATCTTTCTATTACTCTGCGGCAAAGATTCACTTCCTGGAATGCGTCGGCAAACAGCCCGCAAAACTAATTTGGGTTTCCACGCCCCCGAACTTTTGATCGGGGCGCTTGAACTGATTGAACAAAAGATTCGAATCATTCATAGATGAGAGGACAAACGATGAGAGACGACGTCATTATCGACCTGAAAGGTGTCAGCAAAAAGTACAGCGAAACGTACGCTGTGAAGGATTTCAATTTTTACATCCGCAAAGGTGAATTCGTCACCTTCCTTGGGCCGTCCGGCTGCGGAAAGACCACAACCCTGCGTCTTATAGGCGGCTTTGAGCAGCCCAACGAGGGCGACAT
>JAZNLR010000018.1:0-44440 GCA_045579195.1 Clostridia bacterium
CTTCTGCGATGCCCCACTGTTCGCCAACGTAATCAGCGGTCACGTCAACAGGATCGCCAACTGCCATTGCAGGAACGAGCTTGTAACCATCTTTGGTCTCGTTGTAATCGAACGTGTAGAAGCCATCGGAGATGTATCCCAAGAGGTCGCTATCCGTTGCGGTCTGATAAACGAACATGTTCCAAACGGTCGGGAAAACGCTTGCTGCCAAGGAATACGTGTTGCCATCACCGGTGATGAGGCCCTTGGAAACGAACGTTCCGTAAAGCGAGAGGTTGCCGGTTACAGCAGTCTCAACGTCGTACGGTTCGGGATCGTTTTCTGCATCGTCGTCAGTTGCCAATGCATAGTCTTCAGCGCTCGTAAAGAAATCACCGTCCGTGAAGTATCCTTCGAGCTCGGTTGCTACGGTCTTTCCTTCCTTGACAGGCAATTCTGCAATTTTCTCGGTGCCGTTGTAGTACGTAACGGTGTACGTAGGCTTACATCCAGCAAACAGAGAGCAGAGCATTGCAACAGCAATCAGAAGAGAAAGCACTTTTGCCAGTTTCTTCATAAATTCTACTCCTCCATAATTATGGTCTATTGAATATTAGTTTCTGCTTTCGCAGGGAAACCCAACGTTTGTTTTTCGGAATCCTTCCGAAAAGGGGAAAAGGGCGTCAACGGAATTCTTAAAAACACGAACAACTGCTTGTCCGCTTCCCTTCCGAAGTTTCGCCACGGTTCATAAAATGCACACGCACGCACGCGCGCGCATCCTTATTTTTTAATATAATACCACCAACCGGCGGAAGGTGTCAAGAAATTTGCCTTGCTCTTTGCGCTTTTTTCACTTTTTTCGCATTTTTTATGCCGCTTTGTTGATTTTTATGCGGATTTTTTGTCAGATTGGAAAATTTTGATTCTCTTTCTTCCTTCGACCTTTGCGGTTGCATTTTTGTCAACTTTTCTTTGCTTTTCTCGCTTTTCGCGTCCAACTTTCCGCAACGCATCGTTGCGAATATTTATGCAAAACAAAAAGGCGCGCCCTCTTTTGGACACGCCTTCTCTCTGTTTTTTTTGAATTAGTCTGCCTTGAACGGGAGCAATGCCATCACGCGCGCACGCTTAATTGCAACGGTGAGCATTCTCTGGTGCATCGCACAAGTTCCGGTCATACGACGGGGCAGGATCTTACCCTTTTCGGTGATGAACTTTCTCAGCTTTGCAACATCTTTATAGTCGATCTCGGTCGCCTTTTCCTGGCAGAACACGCAAACTTTTCTTCTCGGAGCTTTCTTAATAAAGCGCTTCGGAGCTCTTTCGTCAGCCATTGAACGTTACCTCCTTATTTTTTGAACAATCAGAATGGCAAGCCGTCCTCATCTTCGATGGGCGGCAAATCCGCAAAGTTGGTCTTTTTCGACGGCGCAGCCTTCGCGGGAGCGGGAGTGTAAGCTTCGTCATCTCCCTGGGAGCGAGGAGAGCTGAGGAACTCAACCTCATCAGCAATGATTTCGGTGACGTAACGCTTGACGCCTTCCTTGTCGTCATAGGTTCTGGTCTGCAGACGGCCGACAACACCTGCTTTGCTGCCCTTTCTCAGGTAACGATTGCAGTTTTCGCCCTGCTCTCTCCAAACAATGACGGTGAAGAAATCAGCATTGTTCTCTTCCGAGTTGGAAAAACGTCTGGACACCGCAAGCGTGAAACGGCAAATCGAGATGCCGCTCGTCGTGGTGGTCAGTTCAGGATCACGGACAAGATTGCCCACTAAAATCACTCTGTTCATATGTTCTCCTCATCTTGCCGCAATTTTTGCGGCGCTTATTACAAATTTACGCGTTTTCTGCTTCGTCAGTTTCTTCCGTAACGACAGCAGCTTCTTCGGGCTTCGCCTCAACGGGTGCGACTTCCTCAACCTTTGCAGGTTCAGCCTTCGCAACCTTCACCGGCTTCTCGTATGCCAAGGTAACCATATAGCGAACGATTCTGTCGGACAGGCGCATCTTGCGTTCCATTTCCGCAAGTCCCTCATTTCCGCTTTCAAACGTCATGAGCACGTAAAAACCTTCGTTCTGGAAGTTGATGGGGTACATAAATTTCTTCATGCCCCATTTGTCGATGCTCTCGACGGATCCGCCGTGGCTTACGATGATGTCTTCATACTTTTTGAAGATACCCTCTCTGTCTGCCTCGGGAACCTTGGTGGAAATGATGTAAAGCACTTCATACTTCTTCATTTTGTTTCACCTCCCTGTGGACTGATGGCCTTGGTCGCTCAAAAATTTCAACCAAAGCAAGGATGTTCGCTTCAATCCTTTTCGATCCTGCGGATTCAAGCGATTTGCCGAACATATCTCGGCGTTTGATTATTTTATCACATTTTTGCAAGAAAGACAAGTGTTTTTCTGCCATTCCGTCAAAAAAATCGGGTAAACCCCTTGGGAATTCCCCGTTTTTTGCAAGAAAAAGGGCGAGCGTTTTTCTTGCCGGAAAAGCGTTCGCCCATTCGTTTTCGTTCTTACAGCGAAAAGTACGCGCGCACCGTCTTGGACAGCGCGTCATACGCAGCTTTGCTCTCTTCTTTGCTTGCCCCGACCGTCGTGTAATAAAGCTTGATCTTCGGCTCCGTTCCCGACGGGCGGATGATGAGCTTTCCGCCGCCAACAAACTCAAACGCAAGCACGTTGGACGAGGGAAGGTCGATCTCCTCTTCCGTTCCGTTTGCGAGGTCAAACGCCTTCTTCGCGCGGTAATCGCGGAAGCGGACAAGCTCCTTGACGCCGCGGAAGCGATCCTCTCTTGCGAAATCCATCAGCTCTGCCATCTTCTTCATGCCGACCGAGCCTTCGAATTGATAATTCTCCAGGTGATTGAGGAAGTACCCATGCTCTTCGTACATCTCTTTGCGGACGTCAAGAAGGGTCTTTCCTTCCAATGCATAGAACGCCGCCATCTCGCAGATCAGCATGGACGCAACCACTGCATCCTTGTCGCGGACGTACGTTCCGGCAAGATAGCCATAGCTCTCCTCAAAGCCGAGAAGGAAGGCATCTTCTCTTCCCGCCGCCTCAAGCTTTGCGATCTGCTCGCCGATGAACTTGAATCCCGTGAGAACGTCGGCAAGATGCACGCCGTACTTCTTGGCGATCTTCATCGCGATGTCTGTCGAAACGATGGTCTTGACCGCAACGGGATCTTTGGGCATCGTTCCGTTTGCGATGCGGCTCTTGCAAATATAGTCCAGCATCATCGCGCCCACCTCATTGCCCGTGACCAGCTCGAAGCCGTTTTCTCCGCGCACGGCAATGCCCATGCGGTCGGCGTCGGGGTCGGTTGCAACCAAGAGGTCTGCGTTTTGCTCTTCGCACACCTTCAAACCAAGCGCGAGCGCCTCACGGATCTCGGGGTTTGGGAAGGGACAGGTGGTGAAATTCGAATCGGGAAGCTCCTGCTCTTTGACGACGGTCACGTTCCCGTGCCCAGCGCGCTTGAGCACCTCACGCACGTGCACGTTGCCCGTTCCGTTCAAGGGGGAGTAAACGATCTTGAGGCCCGCAGCCTTGGGGGCTTCCGCATTGATCCTGCGGGAGAGAACCTTCTCGTAGAACGCCTCAACGACGTCTTGCCCGATATATTCGATCTTCTTTTCTGCAAGCGCCGTTTCGAAATCCACGGTCTTGACGCCTTCAAAGACGTCAACGCTTGCGATCTTTGCGAGAACGGCATCCGCTTCGACCACGCCAAACTGGCAGCCATCCGGGCCGTACGCCTTATATCCGTTGTACTTTGCGGGGTTGTGGGATGCTGTGACGACGATTCCTCCCGAGGTCTTCAAATGACGCACCGCAAAGGAGAGCATGGGCGTGGGCGCAAGCGTGGGGTACAGCCACACTTTGATGCCGTTTGCCGCAAACACGCTTGCTGTGTGGCGCGCGAACACGTCCGAGAACTTACGCGAGTCGTACGCAACCGCAACCGAAGGGGACGTGAAGCTCTCGTTGATGTAATCGGAAAGGCCCTGGGTCGCCTTGCCGACGGTGTAAACGTTCATACGGTTCGTTCCTGCCGCGATCACACCGCGCAGTCCGCCCGTTCCGAACTCCAATTCCTTATAAAACCGCTCGTAGATCTCCTTATCGTTTCCTTCGAGCGCAAGAAGCTCCTCTTTGAGCGCCTCATCCGTCACTTTTTCTTTCCACAGTTCATAAATCTGGTTCATCTTAAATTCGGTCCTCCTGCTTCAAAAAGAAGGCGAAGAGCACTCTTCGCCTTACAAGCTTTTCTCTTTATTCGTAAACTTTATCGCTGTTGAGGAAGAGAACGCCCAACGTTCCGCGTCCGCAATGACTGGTGATGACGCTTCCTGCAACCGTCACAAGGACTTCTTCAAAGTCAAAGACCTCTTTCACGAGATCCACGACGAGATCCACAATGGAGGGATCGCAGTACGAATGGGTGACGAACACGCGGCGCTTCTCCGGGTGGGGGAACATCTCGTGAAGGTCGTTGACGTACGCGCGCAGCACCTTCTGCATCGACCCGCGGTACTTCTTCAAAACGGACAGCTTTCCGTCCTTCATGCGAATATACGGTTTGAGCTTGAGAAGGTTTGCTCCAAGCATTGCAACGGAAGAGCATCTTCCGCCTTTATGTAAGTACTCCAGCGTGTCCACCACGAAAGAAGTCTGAACGTGGGATGCGATCCTATTTGCTTCCGCCACCGCATCTTTTGCGCTCATGCCGCCTTCAACGAGGTCAAGCGTGTGCAACAAGAGCAAGCTCGTTCCTGTCGAGAGCACGCGGGAATCTACGACGTAAACTCCCTTCATCTCTTCCGCCGCAAGGCGAGCGCCCTGGTGGGATGAGGACATATCGCTGGAAATGTTGAAGTGGATGACTTCCATTCCCTGATCGGTGAACTGCTTGAAGAACGCGCCGTACTCATTCATATTCGCTGCGGCGGTCTTGGGAAGCTGCTTGGTTTCGGAAACGTACTGGAAAATGTCCGGGGGCGTGATGTTCTGTCCGTCAAAGTAAGTCTTCTCTCCCAAAGTGACTTTGAGAGGAACGATGCTGATTTGATATCGCTCCAAGAGTTCCGGGGAAAGATCGCAAGTGGAATCTGCCGTGAATTTGACTTTCATCGTCTTTGTTTTTCTCCTTGTCTTGTGAAATGTTTCAATAGTTTATGATAACGACGCCGTAGAGTAAGCTCTGAGGAATGGGGCCAAACTCGGTGGAATCGTAACTTTCGGAACGATTATCCCCCAAGACGAACATATAACCTTTGGGAACGTGGGTCTTGGAAAAGCGGAAACTTGCGCAGGCAGGGTTGACGTACGGCTCGGCCGTGCGGATCACCGCATCTCCCCCGTCTTTCTGGCGGCAGAGGTATCCTTCTTCATCCACCCAGACAGTCTCCCCGCCCATAGAGACGACGCGTTTGATGTAAAGCGCGCCCTCCTCGGTCGGGCTGTGGATCACGACGACGTCACCCGGCTTTGGGGCAAAGATCTTGCAGATGCCCACCATCTGCCCGTCACGGTACGTGGGGAACATCGACGTCTTCTGAACGCGGATGTTCTCAAAGACGAACGTGAGGATGAAAATACCGATCAAAATGCCAACGAGAAACAGGATGATCAGCCCTCTTAACTCCCGACGGGAAAAGTACGACGGGTCACGCCGTGTTATCACCGCGGCATAGCGTCCGTTGCTGTCGCGGAAGCGGTGTTTATAACTGATCATTTTTCTTCTTCACCGCCTTTTTGAACTTTTCGATGGGTAACATCACAATGTGGCCGCACTTCTTGCACTTGAGCTTGAAGTCTGCCCCCGTTCTTAGGATCTCCCACTCGTTGCCTCCGCAGGGGTGAACCTTTTTTGTCGTTACCGAATCGCCAACTTGAAATTCCATCAAAACCTCTAAGATTTTAGCACTTGTTTGTGATGCCTTTGTTAAAAATCAGAGCCACAACATATTGTTGATCACAACTTTTGTCTCTCCGCTGATTGAAAGGAAGGTGCAACGGGAGAAATCCTGCAAAGAAAGTCCGTCTGCCGTCTTGAAGTCCTTTGCGGAAAACTCCATCTTTTCCCAAATCTCGCCACCCACGGCCTCACGGGTCGCAACAAAAATCTGTTCGTCTTCCAGGCCGCAGTTTGAACGAAGCTCAACGCGCACCGTCTGTGCGGTCAAGGAATAAAGGTCGAAGAGGAGAAGTTGCTCCGCTTCGCCGCGGAACGTGCTGTTTGCGATCTTATGCGTGGAAAGGGGGAACATCGACGTGATTCCGTCAATGCCGTTCGGCCCTTTTTGAACAAGAACGGGGTCTCCCTCAAGGAAGCAGTCCACAAAGGATTCCGCTTCGAACTTTGCGGACGGGAAGAACGTGTCCTTTCCCATCATTCCGTTATAGAGAATCTTCTGTTTTCGCACCGTTGGAACGGAAAGACCGAGTGCTTCAGGGGTCGCGACGAGATAGTTGCTCGAAAGAACGAGCCCGTCTTCATATTCTGTGGAGACGAACGCAAAGATATGCCCTGTCGACGTGAGCTTAAGCGTTGCAAAGAAAATTCCCGAACCGCCGTCTTCCATCTTGACTTCCTGCCAATTGCGCTCGTGTGGATTGAGGTTCTCCTGTGCGTAAAACAGGGTTGCGCACTTTACGGTTTCGGGCTTTTCAAACTGTGCGGAAATGCGAAGCTCTCCGTTGGATGCGACGAACTCCGCAAGCGCGGGAACATCCTCAATGAACACATCAGTCAAGAGTTTTTTCAAAAAACCGACCATCGTTCTGACGTTGTTTTTCCCCAGGAGACCGTTGGTTCTCGGCGCGATGCTGACGAGAGAGAGAACGCTTCCGGGAACGCGAGCCATCGTGTCGAACGCACGGTCGACGTCACCAAGCCTGTCGTTGGTTGCCCCAACATACAGCATGGGGCAATTCAGTTTATGCGCGTATGCCTGGGGCGCAACGCCTGCAAGCCATCTGCCGCGTTCTACGTCGATTTCAATCTGATTGTTTTCGCTATATTTAAAGTGCCCGCGGTACTCTTCCCATCCCGCCCCGAACACGGTGACGGCGCAGGTGAGGTCGGGCTCGCAATATCCAAGTTGCCAGACGATGTTCGCACCGTTTCCGATGCCGATGACGCCGATCTTCTCGGAGAGGTTCTTCTTGGCGAACGAAACGGCGTGCCGCATGGCAACCGTCCATTCATACCACGGCGTTTCCTTCGCGTTTGGCTCTGCACGGAAAAGGCGCTCTTTGGCAAGCGCGGTGTTCGCAAACTCCAAACTTTCCGGCCAGAAGGTAAATCTTTTGCGATCCGAGAGGCCCGCAAGGTCGCAGGACATTGCAATGAATCCCTGCTTTGCAAAAAAAGCAAGAAGACGATCGTCAACCGAACGATCTACCGGGTTGACGATGAGGACGCACGGAAGGGCAGCTTCCTCTCCTTCAGGACGTGCAACCGTTGTAAACAGGCGAACGACTCCGTCCTCCTTTTTCTGTCCGTTGAAGAAAAACTGCGTAAAGCGAACGCCATTTTGGGAGCGCTCGGAAAGAACGTCTTCGCAAAAATCTTCCGAAACGCCCTCAAAATCCTCCCATATCATTGTCGGTGTCAATAAATTTTCCAAAATTTCTCCAAAAAATCAAGGAAAAGCAAACGAATTTTTCTCTGCGCTTGCTTTCTTGCCCAAAAAGTGATAGAATAAATATCCCAGTCGAACTGTACTCTTATTATACAGTTTCGCGGAACAAATTGCAAGCATTCGGCTTAAAAGAGGTAAAATTTATGTCCCTTTGCAGACTTTCCCCCGAATTCGTTCTCGGCGGTTTCACCCCGGTCGACAACGTCTTCCTCTGTGAATATATGCGTGACGCGCCCGAAAATTACGTGCGCGTGTACCTCTATGGCCTTTATCTTTCCCATTGCGGCGGAAGAGAAAACTCCATTGCGGACTTTTCCGCGGCGCTGAAGCTGGGGGAAGGCGAGGTCCTTGCCGCTTTTCAGTACTGGAACGAGCTCGGCCTTTGCAACTTGCTTTCCGAATCCCCCATTGAGGTGGTTTACGTTCCCGTGTCCATCACGTCGAAGCCGCGCAAGATCAAGGCGGGGAAATATACCGAATTCAACAAACAGCTTCAGGCGCTTTTGCCTGCGCGCATGATCACGCCCACCGAGTTTGCGGAATATTACAACGTGATGGAGTCTTTCCACGTTCAGCCCGAGGCAATGATCATGATCGTGAAGTACTGCGTGGACTTGAAGGGAGAATCGGTCAGCTATCGGTACGTGCTGACAGTTGCTCGCAACTTTGCAACCCGACACATCACCACCCTTTCGGCGGTGGAAGAAGAACTCAGCGGATACGTCCGTCAGTCGGGCGCGACCGCAGAACTCGTCCGTGCGATGGGTTCGCGCCGCAGAATTGAAATTGAAGACAACGATTATTATAAGCGCTGGACGCAGGAACTCGGCTTTGACCACAAGACCCTTCTCTTCGTCGCTTCCAACTTGCAAAAGGGAAGCAACATGAAGGCGTTCGACGCGACCTTAAAAGAGCTTTATGCTCACCGTCTCTTCACGCAGGAGGAGATCGCACGTTATCGCGAAACGAAGGCCGCGCTCCGCGAGCTTGCGTACGCCGTCAACCGCGCGCTCGGCATCTATTACGAGCTCGTGGACACCGAGATCGAACGCTACATCGTCAAGTGGTTGGACAAGGGCTTCACACACGAGGCGCTCATCCGCATCGCGGTCTACTGCGAGGCGAACGGTATGCGCCAGCTCGACCGTATGGGCGAGACGGTGGACAAGTTTGCAAAGCTCGGCCTCTTCACCGTGGAAAGCATCGAGGAATACGTCCGGCAGGCGCTTGCGCGCGACGAGCGCATCGCAAAGATGCTGGAGATCCTCGGCATCGACCGCCGTGTCAATCGCTTCGACCGCGAGAGCTTCCGCCGTTGGTCGGTCTCGTGGGGCTTTACGGACGAAGTCATCTTATACGCCGCAGAGATTTCCGCAGGAAGCGCGCATCCTTTGCAGTATATGAACGTCGTTCTCTCCAAGTGGCGCGCAAACGACGTCTTCTCCTTGGAGGCTGCGAAAGAATTCCGCCCCGAAACGGGGAGCGCACCCGACAAAAAGCCTGCCGACCTTGCATACGTCAGCCGCGATCCTTCCCAAGCAGAGGCGGCTTCCCTGTTTGCGAGCCTTGACGACGTTGACTTTTAATTGTTCTTTATCTAACCGTTAGTTTTCTAACTATTTTATGAGGTAATTCCATGAATCGCATTCTCATTGACGCAGAAAACGCCATCCGCGCAAGACGCCAGCACAATGAAGACGTCCACGAGCAAAAGCTCGCGGCGCTTTTTGCTGCAGACAACGCGCTCAAAGAGGCGTTTTATGCAAAGAAGGCGCTCATTGTTTCTCTCTCGAAGAACCGCGCGTTTGGAAATCTTGCAAAGGCAAAGGCGGATGAAGAAGCCCTTGCGGCAAGCGAAAAGAAGATCTCCGAGCGTCTGTCAGCACACGGGCTAGACGAAAGCGCACTTTCGCCTTCCTGGAGCTGTCCTCTCTGCGAGGATCGCGGCGTGAAGGACGGCATTCGCTGTCAATGCCTGGAAAAGGAGATCCGCGCACGCATCTTGGAGCAGTCCAACTTGGGTGAACAGCCTCTTCTCCGCTTCTCGGATTGCGACCTCTCCCGCTTTGACGAGGAAAACCGCGAAAAGATGACAACCCTTTATGCGAAGATGCAAAGTTATGTCTCTCGCTTCCCGCAAAGCCGCGTCAAGACCTTCGTCTTCTCAGGCGCACCCGCAACGGGAAAGACCCACCTTGCAAAGACGATGTTTTCCGAACTCGTCTTGAAAGAGGTCAACGCGGTGTTCCTTTCTGCGTTCGAGCTTGGAAACGCTTTCTTGAAGTTCCACACCACCTTTGAAGAGAACAAAAACCTCTTCCTCGACGTCCTTTTGGAGAGCGAAGCGGTGTTCCTCGACGATCTCGGAACGGAACCCATCTTAAAGAACGTCACCTTGCCGTACTTATACTCCTTCGTGGCAGAGCGCACGTCGCGCGGCCTTCTCACGGTCATCACAACAAACTTAAGCCCGGCGCAGCTGCAGGCGCGGTATGGCGAGCGCATCACCTCCCGTCTCTTCGACAAGGCGCACGCGCTTTTCGTTCCCTTTGAGAACGCATCCGACCTTCGCATTGGAAAGTGATCCATAAACAAAAAAAACAAGGCCCTTCTCGTTTGAGAAAGGCCTTTTGTTTTGCTTTTTTTACTTCGATTCGGTCGGGAAAGACATCTGCTCTGCTTTGCCCTTGTCCTTTTCCGCGATGAGGCGTTTGAGACGAACGGTCGCATCGAGGAGCGGGGAGATGGATTCATCCTTATGCAAGGTGGAGATGATCTTCGCAACGAACTTGGAGAGATCCACCTCGCAGAACCACGGTGCCTGCTTGAGGGAATCGGGGAGATACGAGAGGTTGGTGGAATAAAGTCTGGTGAGCGCACCCTCTTCATAGAGCGCATTGAACTTTTCCAAGCCCTCGGTGAAGAACGCGAAGGTGGAAGCGACGTAGATCTTGCTTGCCTTGCGCTTCTTAAGCTCGTGCACAATGTCGATGACGGATTCACCCGAAGCGATCATGTCGTCCACGATGAGAACGGTCTTGCCCTCAACGTCACGCCCGACATACTCATGCTGGATGATGGGGTTCTTTCCGTTGATAATAACGGAGTAATCACGGCGCTTATAGAACATACCGACGTCCAAGCCGAGGACGTTTGCGTAATAGATCGCGCGGCCCATCGCACCCGTGTCCGGGCTGATGACCAACATATTGTCTTTGTCGATCTGCTCACGCTCGTTCTGAATGAAGTACTTCAGAATGGTGTAAGTCGGATAGACGCTCTCGAAAGAGCTCAATGCAATTGCGTTCTGAATGGTGGGGTCATGTGCGTCAAAGGTGATGATCGCCTTAACGCCCATGCGCTCGATCTCCTGCAACGCCATTGCGCAGTCGAGCGACTCTCTTCCCGCGCGCTTATGCTGACGGGATGCATAAAGGAGGGGCATCACGACCGTGACGCGGTTTGCCTTCCCAGAAATTGCGGAAATCGCACGGCAGACGTCCTGGAAGTGCTCATCGGGGCCCATATGGTTCTCGAAACCGAACATCTTATAGGTGCAGCTGTAATTTCCCACGTCGCAGAGGATGAAGATATCCTTTCCGCGAACGGATTCCTTCAAGCGAATCTTTCCTTCGCCGTTGGAGAAGCGAACCTGCTCCATCTTGATGATGTGCGACGTTCCTTCCGGTTCGTTGCAGATGTTGCGAATGTACTGATCGACCTTTTCGCCGAGCTCTTGAGCTCCACGCAAAACGACCAATCCCAGATCACCGTGAATCGTCTTCGTGTTTTTTTCTTCTGTCATTCGTTGCGCCCGCCTTTTAATTTTTTCTTCTTTTATTTTACCCTTTTCACAAGATATTTGTCAAGTTTGGAAAAAGGGGATTTTCTGTTCTGTGAAAATTTTTCAATGCGTAAAAAAGGATTGAAACAAATTCGTTTCAATCCTCTCTTTTCGATTTTATTCCTCGCCGAAATGATCCTTTCTCTCAAAGGATTCCTCGCTAACTTCAGAGAAGCCCGACGTGCGCGTGTTCCCAAGGTACGTTCCAAACGAGGAGAAGCCGCTCGTCTTAGGAGCAGGGCGATTTTCCTTCTTCATTCCCATTGCCGTTCCCTTTGCGCTAGAAGAATCTCTTCTCGGTCCGCGGTTGCGGCGATCGTTGCGACGGTCATTGCGGCCATGGTCACGTCCTCCGCGGCGATCGTTGCGGTCACGGGAGAAGCGCTTTTCGTTCTTCGGGATGATGACAACGTAGCGCGACGGCTCTTCGCCTTCGCTGGTGGTGGTGACGCGCTCATCCTCAGAAAGTGCTGCGTGGATGATGCGGCGCTCATAGGGGTTCATCGGCTCAAGGCGAACTCTGCGCGCGTTGCGCTCTGCCTTGTCTGCAAGGCGGGTTGCCAAAGCCTTCAAAGATCCCTTTCTCTTTTCGCGGTAATTCTCGCAATCCACGACGATGCGTTTGAACTCCGCCTTTTCGCGATTTGCGACCAAAGACGCTAAGTACTGAATGGCATCAAGAACGTCGCCTCTGTGTCCGATGATCGCACCGGTATCCGTTCCGATGACGTTGATCTTTGCGGTTTCCTCATCTTCTTCCAGTTCGCAAACGCAAGAAAAGCCCATCTTTTCGGTCAGCTGCTCAACAAACGCGAGCGCACGCTCTCCTTCCGTTTTCTTCTTAACGATCGAAACCTTTGCCTTTCTCAAGAAACCGCCCTGATCCAAAACGGTGATCTCGGCCTGTTCTCTGCTGATGTTCAGTGCGGACAAACCTTCTGCGATTGCCCCTTCTACCGTCTTTGCGGTAAACTCATTGTTCATTTCTCTTCTCTCCTGCTCTTTCGTGCGCCTCGACTTTGATTTTTCGGCCTTTGCCCATTTTTGCGCACGCTCTATCAAAAACAGCACCCGTTTTTAGCGTCGATACGACGTACGTCTGTTTTTCTCCATTTCATCCAACTTCTTTCCAAACACCTTTTCGACGATCTTATTGATGAGGAGGGTGGAAAGCAAGGAATAAATCGAACCGATAACGATGTAAAGCGCGAATGCGGAAGTGTACATCAACGTGAAGAATCCCATCATCAACGGCATCATCACCATCATGGTCTTCTGGGAGCTCTGCTGCCCCTGCAATTCCATCTGCGCTTTTTGGGTCTTATTTGTGATTGCCTGCGAAAGGATGGAAAATCCAACCGCGAGCAACGGCAAAATCAGGAATCCGTTCGCACGGTTTCCCTCCTCAAACGGCGCCATAATTCTCTCATACTCCTGGGTGTCGATGGTTCCCTCGGTGAGGCCTGCGTTTGCAAGGAATTGCGAGGTGTTCATCACGGACTTGTTCCAGGGGACATCAGGACGCCAAATATTGTCGATCCAAAGGAATTCGGGCATGACCATCTCTTTGAGAGAAAGTGCTTCTTCTGCCCAAGCTTCCGCGTGCTTTTTGTCTTTATAGACAGCTTTTTCATCGTCAGAGGTGAGCGCGTTATAAGCTGCATCGCTTGCGAGCTCTCCCTCAACTTCAATTCCAACCTGCGTCCAAGCGGCGTGCATGTTGTTATATCCGTCGATGACGTTATACTTCAAGTACGAGTTGAAAGCGTTGAAGATGATGATGAAGACAATCAGGGAAACGATGGTGGGCAAGCACGCGCCGAACATCGAGTATCCTTCCTTCTTATAAAGCTCCATCGTCTTCATCTGAAGAAGGTTTCTGTCGTGACCGTACTGCTTCTGCATCTTGTCGAGCTGAGGCTTCATGCGGTCCATCTTCATGCTGTTTTTCTTCATGCTGACGCGCGACCAATAATCCAGCGGCGACATCAAGATCTTGATGGCAAACGTAAAAATAACGACAGCCCATCCCATGCTTCCGAGCCAGGACACCAACATGTTCAAAAACGGCCCGATAACGGGGTAGAGCTTGGGTAAGGTCAGGGGACCTTCCGCCAAAAGTGCGGTGAAAATGTTCATGGAACTACGTTCTCCTTACGGGTTAAAGCGAGTTTAAAGCACCCACTTGATCTTTTTCATATTGTACGGAACGGGGTCGTACCCGCCGTGCGTAAACGGATTGCAACGCAAAATGCGCCAAGTTCCGAGCAAGATCCCTTTGATCACGCCGTGTTCCTCGATCGCACCCATCATATAGTGCGAACAGCTTGGCGTATAAGGGCAGTTGGACGGAATCAGCGGGGAAATGAATTTTTGATAAAAGCGGATCAACAAAAAACAGAGTTGTTTCATTGTCAGTTCCCTTCTTTTTGCAAAAGTCCCGCCTTGTTCAAAAGATAGAGCAAGGTCTTTTCGATCGCGTGGTAGTCTGCTTTGACGATCCCTTCTCGCGCGATGATCACAAAGTGAAAAGAGGGGTTGATGCGGTGCATATTGAGGCGAAACGCCTCGCGAAGGCGGCGCTTGACAGCGTTTCTCGTCACGCTGTTTCCCACCTTTTTGCTCACCGAAAAGCCAACCCGGATTCCGCCTTTTGCACTCGTATATAGCAGCACCATCTCTCTTCCGGCAAGGTTCTTTCCCTTGCGGTATAGGTACTGAAACTGATATGATTTTTTCAGGCGAAATTTCTTATTCATCTTATCATTATCCTAAGAAAAGGGAAAAGAAAACAAAACAGCTGCTGGATTGACCCTTCGGCAGCTGTTTTCGGTTGTCGTAAATTAGACCGTCAACGCCTTTCTTCCTTTTCTGCGGCGTGCAGCGAGAACGCGGCGGCCATTTGCCGTTCTCATTCTCTGTCTAAATCCGTGCACTTTGTTTCTGTGTCTCTTTTTCGGCTGATAAGTTCTCTTCATGTTTCTATCCTCTCCGTTTCAATAATTTTCTAAGTTTTCGTTCTTTCAATGGATTTTCCGCATAACAATCCATTTTCATACCATATCATTATATCTTTCGAGCCCTCAATTGTCAAGTCTTTGCGCGCTCATTTTCAGTTTGACACCCGTAAAATTCGGGGATTTCCCCCGTTTTTGCGGTGCTGTCTGCGGTTTTTAGCGCGAAATGATGTCAAAAATGCGGTCGAGGTCATCGCTGTTATAATAGTCGATGACGATCTTGCCCTTCTGTTCAGAGCCGTTGATGGTGACTTTCGTTCCAAAATAGCGTGTGAGACGCTCGCAAAAATCGCGAAGCTCAATGGACTGCTCCGGCTTTCTTACCTTCTCCTTCGGCTTCAAAAACTCCTTGACAAAGCGCTCAAACTCACGAACGGACATCTTTTTGTCAAGACAGTGATGCGCAAGACGCTCCTGATCCCGCCTGTTTTCCACGACGACGAGGCAACGCGCGTGCCCTGCGGAGAGCAGATTCTTTTCAATCAACATCAGAACCTCGGAAGAGAGGTTCAAAAGACGCAAGAGGTTGGCAACGGCAGGGCGGCTCATACCAAGCGCTTCCGCAACCTGTTCCTGCGTGTAATCAAACGTCTCCATCAAAGAGCGCATTCCTCTTGCCGCTTCCACGGGGTTGAGGTCTTCTCTCTGTAAGTTTTCGATGAGGGCAACCTCTTTGACCGTCTGCTCGTCAAAATCCTTGACGATCGCAGGGATGGTCTCCTTTTCTGCGATGCGCGCTGCCCTCCAACGACGCTCGCCGGCAACGATCATATATCCGTCGTTTGTGGGTTTGACAATGATGGGGGAAATAACACCGTGGCGCGCGATAGACGTTGCAAGTTCTGCAAGTGCATCACGGTCAAAAATCTTTCGCGGCTGATCCGGATTGGGATAAACTTTGATAATGTCCAGCTCGACCGGGCCTTTGTTGTTCGTTTTTTCCTTCTTTTCTTGCTCTTTTTCACCGATTGCGCTTGCGTACTCCGCTTCTGTTTCGCCAAAGAGCGCCTCCAGCCCTCTTCCTAAACCTCTTTTTCCTGCCATAAAATCCTCCTAATTCCCTTATCTTTCGGTGTTTTATCCTACTTATTTATCACTTTGTAAACTTTCTTTCTCTTCACGCTTCTTTGTGCGCTCAATAAACTCGTTTGTGAGCGCGCGATAAGCCTTCGCACCTGCGCATTTTGGGTCGTGCAGCAAGATTGGAACGCCGTGGCTGGGCGCTTCGCTCAAGCGAATGTTGCGCGGAACGGGGTTTTCGAACACTTTATCTCCGAAAAATTTGCGAATCTGCTCAGAAATCTGTCTGGAAATGACGGAACGCATGTCATACATCGTCAAAACAACGCCGTCAACGATCAATTTCGGGTTCAAATGCTTGATAACGAGCTTGATCGTGTTCATCAGCTGACTTAAGCCCTCCAATGCAAAGAATTCAGACTGGATGGGAATAATCGTGCAATCGGCTGCCGTGAGCGCGTTGATGGTCAAAAGTCCGAGCGAAGGCGGACAGTCAATGGTAATATAGTCATATTCGTCCTTCAGTTCCGCAATCGCTTCTTTGAGAATCTTTTCTCTGTTCTTCATATAGACAAGTTCCACTTCTGCACCGGCAAGATCGATATTGGACGGAATGATGTCCAAATTTTCAATCAACGTCGGCATTACGTAAGTCGAAGCGGGTTCGTCTTCCACCAAGAGATTATATGACGAAGCAGAGAGTTCATTTTTGCGAATTCCCAAGCCCGTCGTCGCGTTTCCCTGAGGATCTAAGTCAATGAGCAATGTTTTCTTGCCTGCAACTGCAAGGTAAGCAGACATATTCACACAGGTCGTGGTTTTTCCTACGCCGCCCTTCTGATTCGAGAATGAAACAACCTTTCCCATAGTTTACCTCATGTTTGATTTTTGGTAATTCATATTATATCATACTTCTTTTTGCTTGAAAATCGTTTTTTGAATATTTTTGCCTAATTTTTCAAAAATTTTTATCTTTTTGTTTCACGTGAAACATTTTTTGCCATTTTTATTTGATCGCGAAATAATTTCCGTGACACTCCTTTGTGCCACGTTGTTTCACGTGAAACATTTTTTTGATTCAAAGATTCATTTACACAATGAAACCATCATAATGAAAAAGGTCATTGTTTCACGTGAAACATTCTATAAAAATAAAAAGTTTTCCTTTGAAACATTCAAATCAGCATTGACACCCATTTTCTGTTGTGTTATACTTTGACTATGGAACAAAAAAACTATCAAGACCAAGAAATTTTCAAAGAAGAGGCAAAAAAACTCGGTGTCACAGTCACAGACGAACAATTTGCCAAATTCTGCACATATTATGAGTTTTTGGTCGAAGAAAACGAAAAATATAATCTCACGGCAATCACAGAAAAGAACGAAGTCTTTTTAAAACACTTTTTAGATTGCATTTCAGGTGCACCTTTGTTTTCAGAGGGTGCAACCGTTGCAGATGTCGGAAGTGGCGCAGGTTTCCCTGCAATTCCTCTGAAAATCGTTCGTCCTGATCTTAAGATCACCTGTATGGACGCACTTCAAAAGCGCGTCAACTTCCTCAACGAGCTGATTTCACGTTTGGAGCTAACAGAAATCACAGCGATCCATCAGAGAGCAGAAGATGCCGGAAGATCTCCTCTTCGTGAAACCTTTGACTTCGTCACGGCACGCGCAGTGTCAAATTTGTCCTCCCTTTTAGAATATACTTCTCCGCTCTGCAAAAAAAGTGGATTTATCTTGGCATATAAGGGTGACGCAGACGAAGAGATCGCAGCGGCAAAAAATGCACTCTTCCTCTTAAAATGCAAAATTGCAAAGAAGATACAAATTGTCATTGATGAGAACGTTTCAAAAAGAACGTTGCTGTTAATTGAGAAATTTGACAAGACTCCAAAGCTTTACCCACGCGGAAAAGGAAAAGAAAAAAAATCACCGCTTTAATGTGGAAAAGTGTGGATATGTGGACAAAAGTTTTGTTAATTTGTTGATAAAACTGTGCTTTTTACATTTATCGACAAAAAATTATCTTTTAAAAAAGAAAACTTTTGTAAAGAAGTGTGGATAACTTCAAAGAAAAGTTGACAAAAATTTTTTATTTTCCACAGAAAAATATCATAGGTTTCCTTGCAAATCAACCCTTTTTTTGGTATAATAAAGCTAGAAAAAATCTAAGGTTTTCGCTGTTTTTCACTTTTAAAATTTTGGTGAAAAAATTGATTTCCACAAATCCACGCTGCCTATAACTACGACTGTTAAAAGAAAGAATATATAGAACAAGAAGGAGGATCAAGAAAATGAAATTGATCTGTGACGGATTGGATATTGCTGATGCAATTGCAAAAGTTTCCAAAGCAATCAGCGCCCACACGATGAATCCGATTTTAGAGGGAATTAAAATGCAGGCAATGGGAGATCATCTCATTTTGACTGCAACGAATTTAGAGTTGTCCATTGAAGTAAAGATCAACGCAGAAGTTCTTCAGGAAGGCCAGACGGTTGCTCCCGGAAAGTACTTCGGAGATTTCGTTCGCAAGCTGACGAATGAGAGAATTATGCTCACTGCAAGCGATGAAAATCGTTTGAGCATCAAATATATGGATTCGGAAGGAACACTCCAGTGCTTCAATGCAGATGATTTCCCAAAATTGACCAAGATCGAAGAGGGAGAGATCATCTCTTTGAAGAAAAAAGACTTAAAAGACATCATTTCTAAGACGATTTTCTCGGTTTTAACAGAAGACACGCGTCCGATCTTGAAAGGATGCCTCTTTGAGATCAAAGATAACACGTTGACTGCCGTTGCAATCGACGGATATCGCTTGGCAATGGCAAAAAAAGAGCTTTTGAAGACAACGAAGGATATGTCGATCATCATTCCTGCGACTTCTTTGAGCGAAATTTCCAAGTTCTTGAGCGACACGGATGAGGAGATCAACCTTTATTTACACAACAACACGTTGATGGTTGAAGTTGACAACGTCGTTGTCATCACGAGATTGCTCGAAGGTGAATTCATTAAGTACCGTAATATCATTCCGAATGAGTTCTTGACAAGCGTTGTCATTGATAAGAAGATGTTTGATTCCGGTCTTGACCGTGCTTCCATCGTTTCAAGAATGCTGAAAAACAATATCGTAAGCTTTGATATTAAGGAAAACCTCATCACCATTTCTTCTGTTTCTGATATCGGAAAGATGAAAGAAAACATCAACATTAAAGAAGAGGGCAAAGATCTGCAGATTTCCTTCAACCCGAGATACTTCCAAGAAGCAATCAAAGTTGTTGATGATGAATTCATCAAAATGCAATTCAACACCAACACTTCTCCTGCTGTTATCACGCCGGTTGAAGGAGATGATTATCTCTTCTTGATTCTGCCGATACGTTTGATGAATTAGTTTTATTTTACAAAATGTAAAATAGATTTAGTTTTTTTTAAGCTTTAAACAAATTAATTTTTAAAACTCGACTTTTCATAAGTCGAGTTTTTTTTATTTTGTCAAAACACTTGATAATAATTGAATTTTAATATATAATGTTTTTGCCAAACAATCTGAATATTCGTAGCAATGGGTGTTTTTTCTTTTATAGGAATCGTATACCTTTTTTTGGTAATACCATTAAGAGAACCAAATGAAAAAAATGTGGCTCCTTCTTGATGGTATGGTACACCTATACTGCGATGGATTGTTTGGCGACAATTGGAGTCTGCGTTTTTGTGCGTCGACTTTAGTTGGCGCACTTTTTATTTTTAATAAACTTTTGGAGGAAGAAATTGAAATGAAACGAATTATTGCATTGTTGTTGTCATTATGCATATGCATAAGCGTTGCAACTGTGTTTACAGCTTGTGAGAAGCATGAACATATGTATACGGAAATAGAGGCGACAGAAACATTTCTGAAATCATCCGCATCTTGCACAAAGAAAGCCGTTTATTATAAATCTTGTCTATGCGGTGAAATGGGAACCGAAACGTTTGAAGCCGGAGAGCTTGGCAAACATAACTTTTCTTCCGCTTGGACAATTGATGAAGAAAAGCATTGGCACGTTTGTGAAACGGAAGGATGTTCTGCAATCTCAGAAGAAGAAACTCATTCATACATTAACGGTGTTTGCATTTGTGATTATGAAAAGCAAAGAATATCGAAAAAAGAATGGGAAGATGCTTTTAAATTCGAGAACGTAACGATAAACGAATATGAAATAATTGATCAAGAAAAAGAACTTTCTATGACATATTTGCTTGACGGTGATGACTGTGCGATGAGTCTTGAAGGGATGATTCTTCCTATGGCAGACTATGCAGAATATTTGCGTGATCGATTTGATTTCTCTCGTTTATATAGTGATATTTCCGGTGAAGATGGTACGTATTTCTTAGAAAGTGCTTCGCTGTTTTATGATACGTATAAGTATAAGAACATTACGATTGTGATTGAAAATGACGTTATTATTTCATTGTCGGCAATCGTTTTTGAAGAAGATATTGAATATGATGACGAAGGAAATATCATAGGAACAAAGGAGGTTGAAGTCAATCGATACTATGAGTTTGTTAAATACGGAACGACAAGCATAGAAATCGATAGTGATTTGCCCATTTCTCAAAGTGAATGGAATGACTTATTTGATGTAGAGAACTTTACGAACATGACGTTAAAACTTGAAGGTGTCATTCCGGAAAGCGGTTCGCTTGTTTACGAAGATGGAAGTGAAACATATTTAGAATGGACAACAACTATAAAAACAACGGTTTACAATGTCAATGGAGAATTGAAAATAACACTTGACAGTGTAAGTGCAGACCGGTCCGATATCATTACATTCTTTTTATATGATGAAATGTACTTAGTGGATGATATTTGGTATGGTTATAAAATTGATGAACAAGAATATTTCGAAATTGATATAATGTCTGATTCGCAGGAATCGCAGGCAGCTGGGAGATACGATGACTTTTTAGATATCTTGTCTTCGTTACAAATGCCGTATATCTATATTAGCTTATCGTACGATAGCGAAAACGATGTATACTATATCGGGGATGAAGAATTGATGATCTACGTAAAAGTGAAAAACGGTCGTCTTTATTCGATTACAAATGAGCTTTCGTTTGACGGAACAGTGACGTCACTTACGTACACGGTTTCTAATTATGGAACGACCGCACCGTTTACGGTTCCGTTTGAAGTAAATTAATTTTTTTGAAATCAATTAAATTTTAGCAACAAAAAAGCCTACTTTGTTTCGTTACTTGTGAAGCAAAGTAGGCTTTTTTAAGTAATTTTATGTGAAAGAAAAATAAACTCGATTTTGATAAAAAGATTTCAGACAGAAATCGACAAAATATGAAAAAGTGTTGAAATTGTGATGGGATTATAGTAAAATAAAAGAAAAACGAACGAGTGGAAGATGAAAATCAAAGTAAAAGAAGCAAAGTTTGAAGACTTTCTGAAAATAGTGCCGGAAAAAAGCGGAAAATTGAGAAAGCCGAGCAGTTTGTTCCGCCTGCTCGTTCGCATTCTTGCCATTCCGGAGCTTTTGAAAACGCGTTTTTCTTACACAAAAAAGAGAATGGATGAAGTGAAGGGAAAGCCTTGTTTGATTTTGATGAATCATTCGAGTTTTTTGGATCTGAAGATCGCATCCAAACTGTTTTTCGGGAGAAGATATTTCATCATTACAACGTCAGACGGATTTGTCGGAAAAGAGTGGCTAATGAGAAAATTAGGGTGTATTCCAACCAAGAAGTTTACAACCGAATTATCCCTCGTTCAAGCCATGAAAAGTGCGGTCAATGATCACAAGGGAAGCATTCTTCTCTTTCCTGAGGCAAGTTACACGTTTGACGGCTGCGCAACACCCCTTCCAAAGAGCGTTGGAACGTTCATCAAGACGTTAAAAATTCCTGTCGTCACCGTTATCACAAAGGGTGCGTTCCTCTATCAGCCGCTTTACAACAATTTGCGCATTCGCAAGACAAAAGTGAGCGCAGAGGTGCAATGTCTTTTGAATGAAGAGGAAATTGCAGAACTTTCAGCGGAAGAGATCAATGAAAAGCTGTTTGACGTCTTCACGTTTGACGGATTTCAGCAGCAGATCGAAACAAAAACAGTCATTGACGATCCCAACCGTGCCGAAGGGCTTCACCGCGTTTTATACCGTTGTCCTCGTTGTCTCTCAGAGGGAACGACAAAGGGAGAAGGAACAAGCATCTCCTGTTCAAACTGTGGCACAATTTACGATATGGACGTATACGGGCGCTTAAAAGCGCGCGAAGGTGTGACTGAGTTTGAACACATTCCCGATTGGTTCAAATGGGAGCGCGCATGCGTTAAAACTGAAATTGAAGGGGGGGCGTACCGCTTTGAAGACGAGGTTGACGTTGCTGCAATGGCGGATTTCAGCGCAATCTACCGCGTCGGAACGGGAAGATTGACGCATTCAGAAGAGGGTTTCTTTGTGGAGGGATGTGATGGGGCGTTGAGCTTCAAAAAATCACCGTTGGAGTCATATGGGTTGTATGCAGACTACAATTGGTATGAGCTCGGAGACATCGTTTCATTGGAAAACCAAGGGCGAGTCTATTACTGTTTTCCGAAGAAAGAAAATGTGGTGGCAAAATTGAGATTTGCAGCAGAGGAGCTGTATAAGATCAAGAAAGCGCAGATCAAAAAGAGAAAAGGATAAAAAAGAAAGGAAGCAGTTTTTGCTTCCTTTTTTTATACACAAATGAGAAATGGTTGTTGAAAACCTTTGCCTTAAGCCGCAGCAACAGCTGCAATTGCGTTTTGGATGATCGTGGGAACGTCGATGTTGGAAACGAGAAGACGGCCAACGATGTTGATGTTGTCAACCTGGCGAACGATAGCAGAAGCCTCATAGAGCTCGGTGACGGCAGGAATGATGCCGGACGTCAAGAAGAACGAGCCAATGGAGAGGAGAAGGAAAAAGACCAACGCACCTCTTGCAGCGTTCACAACGAAGCCCAAAATCTGCGAGAAGATGGGAACTTTCGGAAATTTGATGTTCTTGAAAATGTTCAAGATCAGCGTGACGATCGCATGAATGATAGAGTAACAAAGAATGGTGACGAGCAAGGTCACTAAGTACCGCATCAGAACGGGACCAACAAGCTCAGCAAATGTCATTGCTTCGCCTGCATACGAAGCGATTGCCGCTTCAGCAATGGGTTTTGCGAGGTAAGACGGGAGGAGGGCAAGAAGATCTGCTTCCAAGGATGCTGCGGAGACGGCAGCGGTGAAGGGAGCAAACTTGCCAAGAAGACCGGTTGAGACCTTATTGATGAGGCCGGCAAGGAAATCGATTCCGAAAATGTAATTCACGGCGAGTTTCGCAACAAGAAGGCCGAGGAAAAGCGAGCCCGCAAAGCCGACAAGCTGCAAAAGGGGCTTGAACATACCGCGGAAAATTCCGATCAATGCAAAGAGACCGACAAAGCCCAAAAAAACAAGATCTAAAACGTTCATTTGATTCCTCCGAACGAAAAATTTGCAAAAGGTGATTCTATATTTCTTATTATATCATAAAATCTCGAAAAGTCAATTAAACGCAAAAGAGAGAATGAACAGTTTTTCTTCTGCGAAAAAATTGCGACAAAACAGTATATTCCCAAAAAACGCGGATATAATCTCCCAAAAAACGAGGAGATTCGAATGGAAGGGATCCATATATATTCCAACGTTTGCAAAAAGTACTTAAAAGAAGAGTTGAAAAGGCGGTTTTCGGAGAGCAGAAAGCCGCCTGTTATCGTGTGCATCGGAAGCGACCGCGTGACCGGAGATTGTTTGGGGCCGATCACGGGGGAGTTGCTCAAAGAGCGTGGCATCCCAACGTTCGTTTACGGAACTCTGAAACAGACGGTAAGCGCAAAAGAGGCGCGCATTTTGGGAGAATTTTTGAAAAAAGTGCATCCGGGAAGGAAGATCCTTGCAGTCGACGCCGCCATTGGCAAGGAGGAAGACGTTGGAAAAGTCCGCGTTGTGCGCGGCGGCGTCAAACCGGGTGCAGGTGCAAACAAGGATCTGCCGCGCGTGGGGGACGTTTCCGTGATGGGCGTGGTAAATTTCGGAAGCTTTCTTGATTTTGCCTTGCTCAAAGCGACAAAACTTGGGTTTGTTCGCTTAATGGCGGAAGAAATTGCCGGCGCAATTGAGGAATTTCTTGCCGAATCCGCTCTCATTTTCCAAAAAAACGGATGAAAATGTGAAAAGAATATGAGGAAAGTTTGAGTTTTGTGTGACTTGGGCTTCATTTGTGTCGATTGGCTTGATAAACTCTTTTTTTTGTGTTACAATATCCGCGAAATCAAAAATGAAAAAACCGTGTGTCGGAAAGCTTCCGACATAACGAAACGGAGGATTTTGGAAAAGTGAAGAATTCAAGCAGAGTTATTCTCGTGATCGTCTGCATCGTTCTTGCGGTCTTCTTGCTCGCAAGCTTCCTTGGCCTCGGTCTTGATTCCGCAAAGGAGCTGTCGTACACAGAGTTTATGGACAGAATCGAGTCGGGGGAGATTCAGGCGGTTTACATCGAGAATTATAAGACCACGGGATACGCAAAGAAGGGCGGCCCTGCCACGTTCTACGTGCAGTCGAAAACGCGCGACGACATGGCAGACGCGATCGAAAAAGCGAATCCTTCGGTTGACATCACGTTCAATGACCCCAACGCAGGTGCGATGTGGGTGAATATGCTCCCGTTCATCGGCATCGTTGTCGTTGCGATCATCTTCATCATCTTGATGAGAAAAATGCAGGGAACGGGCGGATCTGCCAACAACTTCGGAAAGATGAAAACGCGCATTCACGAAAACGTGACCGTGCGCTTCTCTGATGTTGCCGGCGCTGAAGAGGAAAAGGCAGAGCTTGCTGAAGTCGTCGAGTTCTTGCGCTCGCAGAAGAAGTTTACGGACGTGGGCGCACGCATTCCGCGCGGCGTTCTCCTCGTCGGCCCTCCGGGAACGGGTAAGACCCTCTTTGCAAAGGCGGTTGCAGGTGAGGCAAAAGTGCCTTTCTTCTCCATCAGCGGATCGGAATTCGTCGAGATGTTTGTCGGCGTTGGCGCATCCCGCGTGCGCGATCTCTTTGAAACCGCACGAAAGAATATGCCCTGCATCATCTTCATCGACGAGATCGACGCCGTCGGCCGTCAGAGAGGAACGGGTCTTGGCGGCGGAAACGACGAGAGAGAGCAGACCTTAAACCAGCTTCTCGTGCAGATGGACGGATTCAACACGAACGACGGAATCATCATTATGGCGGCGACCAACCGCGCCGACATCTTAGACCCTGCGCTCTTGCGCCCGGGCAGATTTGACCGTCAGATCTACGTCAACGTTCCCGACGTTCGCGGCAGAGAGGCGATCTTCAAGGTGCATGCACGCAACAAACCGATGGCGCCCGACGTGGATTTCAAAACCCTCGCTCGCATGACCAGCGGATTTACGGGTGCAGACATCGCAAACCTCCTCAACGAGGCTGCGATCTTGGCGGCGCGTGACGGCAGAAAGCAGGTCACGATGCTGGACATCAATGAGGGAATCAACAAGGTCATCATCGGCCCGCAGAAGAAGAGCCGTTTGGTCACCGATTCCGACAAACGAATCACGGCATATCACGAGGCAGGTCACGCGATCGTTGCGCGTGCGCTCCCCGGATGTGACCCCGTGCACGAGGTCTCCATCATCCCGCGCGGAATGGCCGCAGGATACACGATGACCAGACCCGAAAGCGACGACGCACATATGATGAAGAGCAAGCTTCTTGACGACATCGCAATGACGATGGGCGGAAGAGCGGCTGAAGAGATCGTCATCAAGGATATCTCTACCGGTGCATCGGGCGACATCCGCCACGCAACCGCAATGGCGCGCAAGATGGTCAACGAGTGGGGCATGAGCGAATCGGTCGGCCCGTTGTTCTGGGGCGGCGAAGGGGAGGTTTTCCTCGGCAGAGATTATCAGGCGCACAACAGCTATAGCGAAACGGTTGCAGCTCAGCTTGACGCAGAAGTCCGCCGCATCGTGGACGACGGCCACAAGCGCGCCCTTGAAACGCTGAACGGACTCCGCCCCGTCATGGACAATATGGCGCGCCTCCTCATCGAGCGCGAAACCATCTATTCGGACGAGATTGACCTTCTGATGGAGGGAAAGACCGCGCAGGAAGTTCTCGCGTTCATCGCAGAAAAGGAACACAAGAAGCCCGCTGAAAAGCCGACGGTGGAAAGTGTGATCATCCCTGAAAAGAAGGAAGAGGCACCCGTCATCATCGAAAGCGCACCAAATGCCCCCGAAGAGAAGGGAGAAGACGTGCCGACGGAAGAGAAGACTGAAGAATAACTGAAACAAAAAACACTTTGCGCACAGAGAGGAAACTTTTTGTGCGCTCTTCTTTTGAAAAGAGGACAAAATCGAAAAAAACGTGTATAATAAGGGCATGAGAGAACAAAAAAGGAAACAATCTAATCTGGTCGCCGTCTGCGCCGTTCTTTCCGCGCTCTTTGCGGTCTCGCTGGTCGTTTTGGGCATACTCAAAAAAGATGCCGCACTCTGCGAACGCATCACGCGCGGCCTTTCGCGCAAGATCACGACCTTCTTTTCCCGCCTTACGGACACGTTTTCCTTCTCCCTCTTTGAATGGATCTATGTCCTGCTTCTGCTCGGCGCAGTCACGTTCGTCGTCTTCGGCATCGTGATGCTGATCAAGGGGAAGCACAGGCGCGTTTTGAGAACAGCTGCCGTCATCTTGGCGGTGGCACTCGGCGTCATCAACGCATATCAGCTGGCGTGCGGGTTTGCCTACAACCGCGCCCCGCTTTACGAGGCGCTTTCCCTGCCTTCCGTGACGGTGGATGCAGAGCTGATGGACGATGCCGCCGTGTTTTACGTGGAATCCTTGAACGCCCTTGCGGACGAAGTGGAGCGCGATGAGAGCGGGAACATCCGGCTTCCCTGGAGCTTTTCCGAGCTTGCGGACGTCTTGAAGAAGGAGTACGCACGGCTTGCGGACAATGCGTACTTCAATCCGTACACCCCCACCGCAAAGCCCATTTTGCTCAGCGTTCCCATGACGTACACGAAGATCACGGGCATCTATCAGAGTCTTACGGGGGAAGCCAACGTCAACACCAACATCCCGCCGTACGACCTTCCCGTCACGATGGCGCATGAGCTTGCCCACGCAAAGGGCGTGATGCGGGAGAACGAGGCAAACTTCCTTGCCTACTTTTTGCTCATCACCTCAAAAGACCCCACCTTGCGGTACTGCGGGCTGATGTGCGCGGTGAATTCGTCTGTGGTCGCGCTGTACGATGCGGACGCGCCCGAGCGCTTTTACGAGGTGCGGGACAGCATCTCCCCCCTCGTTCGGCAGGAGTTTCAGAACTATTCGGAGCATTTCGACCGCTATGACGGCATCATTGACGAAATCTCCTCCTTCTTTAACGATCTATATCTCAAATCTTCAGGGGTGAAAGAAGGGGAGAAGAGTTACTCCATGACCGATCGCTTCCTTGCCGGGCTCTATGTGATGCTCACAGAAAATGTTTGATTCCAAACTGTTAGAAATCTAATCGTTTCGCGCGAAATTCGCGCAAAAGGAGAACAAATGAAGCTCATCATCATCGGTGGCGGCGCGGCAGGACTCACCGCCGCAATCGCAGCAAAACGGAAAGCCCCCTTGGCGGACGTTATCATTTTGGAGGGGAACGACCGTGTCGGGCGCAAGCTCAACGCAACGGGAAACGGAAGGGGAAACCTCTCCAATCTCGATGCGGATGGCGCACATTACCACGGCGAGGAAAATCTTGCGCGTGGCGTTCTTGCGGCATTTCCGCTTTCCGAAACGCTGGATTTTTTCCACAGCATCGGCATCGAGGTGACCGAGGAGGAGAAGAAGCTCTATCCCTGCGGGCTGCAGGCGTCCTCCCTTACGGATGCACTTCGGTTTGAATGCGAGAAGCTGGGCGTGAAGACCCTCTTGGGCGTTCACGTTCACACCCTTTCCTTTGATGGAAAGAGGAATTCCTTTGTTCTCACCGCCGAGGATGGCGCAAAGCACGTTGCAGACCGCGTGATCGTTGCAACGGGCGGTGCGGCCGCGCCCCACACGGGTTCTGACGGCAATGGGTACGCGCTGTTGGAGGGCTTTGGGCACAGCAAGACCGAGATCTTGCCTGCGCTCGTTCAGCTCAAGGCAGACAGCCCTTTTAAGACCCTCAAGGGGATCAAGACGGAGGTTCGCGCAACGCTGGTGACGGGCGGATCGTACGGCGTGTTCTCGGAAGGGGAGATCCACTTCGCAGATTATGGACTAAGCGGCCCCGTCATCTTTGCGATCTCTTCCCACGTTTCGCGCGCAAACGCGGAAGGGATGAAGTGTGAAGTTGCGTTGGATTTCTTCCCCAATCTTTCGGTGGAGCGCCTTCGCGAGCGCTTGACCGAGCGAAAAAACCTCTTGGAAAACAGACCGCTTGAACACTTCTTTGCCGGCCTTTTGAATAAGCAGGTCGGGCGCCTTGCACTCAAGGTGTGCGGATTCGACAAAGATCGCGCGGTGAAGAGCCTCACGTCCAACGAGATCGAGATCCTTGCGCGCAGGCTCAAGGATTGGCACGTTCCCGTGTCAGGAACGGCGGGCTTTGCGTACGCTCAGGTGACGGCAGGTGGCGTTCTTCTTGCGGAGTTTTCGGAAACGCTGGAGTCCAAGAAACAAAAGGGGCTCTATGCCGCAGGTGAGATCTTGAACGTGGACGGCGATTGCGGCGGCTTCAATCTGCAATGGGCGTGGTCGTCGGGAACGGTCGCAGGACGTGCGGCGGTCTCGGTTTTGTGAAAAAGGGTGCATTTTGTTGACAGCTCTGAAAAAAAAGAGTATGATGAAGAAAAAACGAAGGAATTTTGCAATGAAAAAGCTTTTTAACAGCGGATATGCCTATTATTTCCCCAACGATTACCGTCTGGGTTTTTTGGCGTTGCTGTGAAAAGAGAGGAAGCAAAGTTCGAAGCGATCGAAACGATAAGCCGACGTTCTCATTCACAGGACGGCGGCTTTTTTAATTGCAAAGGAGAGATGGCATGATTATCGTATTCAAAAAAGGTGCAAAGAAGGAAAATGTTGAAAGCTTAAAGGCGCGCGTCGAGGGGCTTGGCCTTTCGGTGCACGAATCACACGGTGAGGAAACCCTGCTTTGGGGACTCATCGGTGACACGAGCACTGTCAACGTCGATCAGCTCGTCGCAAACGACGCTGTTGAAACCGTCAAGCGCATTCAAGAGCCGTATAAACAGGCAAATCGCAACTTTCACCCGACCGATTCGGTCATTTCCGTGGGAGGAAAGAAGATCGGCGGCGGACACTTCCAAGTTATCGCAGGGCCTTGCTCCATTGAGAATGCGGATCAAATGAACGAGGTCGCCGCTTCCGTGCAGAAGAGCGGAGCGGGACTTCTTCGCGGCGGTGCGTTCAAACCGCGCACCTCGCCGTACGCTTTTCAGGGCTTGCACGACGAGGGATTGAAGCTCCTTCTCGGCGCAAAGGAAAAGAGCGGACTTCCCATCGTCACCGAGCTGATGTCGCCGGAGCATATTGACCTCTTTGAAAACGTCGACCTCATCCAGATCGGAACGCGCAATATGCAGAACTTTGAGCTTCTCAAGGCGGTCGGCAGGCTCAAGACCCCCGTTCTTCTCAAGCGTGGAATGTCCAACACCATCGACGAATGGCTGATGAGCGCGGAGTACATCATGGCGGGCGGCAACGAGAACGTCATCCTCTGTGAGCGCGGCATCCGAACGTTCGAAACGGCGTACCGCAACACGTTGGATCTCTCCTCCATTCCGATGCTCAAGAAGAAGACGCACCTTCCTGTCATTGTTGACCCGTCCCACGCGGCTGGGATCCGCTGGATGGTCGAACCCCTTTCGATGGCGGCGATCGCGGCCGGAGCAGACGGCTTGATGATTGAGGTTCACAATCATCCCGAGTGCGCGCTCTGTGACGGACCGCAGTCCTTGACGCCTGACGGGTTCGATCAGCTGATGAAGAAGATCAGAAAAACTGCAACCTTCTTCGGAAAGGAAGTGGAGTAACAGGGAATCGGGAGTTCTTTTTTAGCAACAATTTCACAGAATTTTACAACATTATACAATGGAATTGACAACATTCCTATGGTAAAATGAAGTTGAAAAACTTGAAACTCGAAGGAATAAGCGAGAAAAAGGAGGCTCTTTTGAAAAAAGATTGGGAACGGTTGCGTTTTCTTGCAAACAAAAAGAGGGAGCTGGCAAACTCGAAACGAAATGAAGAAATCCTGGAGATGTGGAGGGCGCAAGCGCGCGGCGAAAGAGCGACCCCCACGGTGCGCTTGCTCTTTTCCAACTTTCCTGACGAGGTCATCGACGCACGGCTTTGCTGTGAGGGAAAGGAGGAGCGCAAGTTGGAGGCAAGATTGCTGTCTTCCATGGTCGGGCGAGAGCTGTTTGACGATGACACACCCCTTTCCGAAAACTTGGAGATCGGACTTTTTACGCGAGTTTCCCCGTTTGGTGCGCTTGCAAAGACAACGGCTGCAGCGAATTCCAAAGGATTTCACATTGATCCGCTGACGGATGACATTGAAGCGGACTTCCACCTCTTTTGCGACGGATCGTTTTCAATCCTCCGAAAGGAAACGGAGGAGTACTGTACGTGGGCAAACGAGATCATCGGAGACATTCTCCCGGCGAAGATTGTCGGAAACTCTCTTCCCGGCGCGATCACGAATCCGCTTGTTTTCTTGATCGGAATGGAGAATTACTATCTCGCGATGTACGATGCGCCCGAAACGTTGCACAAGATCATGGAGATGGCAACAAAGGTCTATCTTTCGTATTACGACACTTTGGAGCGGGAAAACCTGCTTTTGCCGACGAATGAATTTAGCGGAGTCGCACAAGAGTCCTTTGCGTTCACGGAGGAGTTGCCAAAAGAAGGCCCGACCCTCTCGACAAAACAAGTTTGGGGCTTCTTGGAATCACAGGAGACGACGGCGGTTTCTCCGGAAATGTACGGGGAGTTTGTCTATCCCTATCTGGATCAAATGGTTGCGCGCTTCGGGCTTTTGTCATACGGCTGCTGCGAGCGCGTGGACGCGCTTTGGGAAGATTATCTTTCCAAGTGGAAAAACTTAAGAAAGCTTTCCGTGTCACCCTTCAACGACGAGCGGAAAATCGGTGAGTTTTTGCGCGGGACAAACGTGGTGTATTACAGCAAGCCGCGCGCAGAGTTCGTGACCAACCCGGGCCCCTTGGATGAAGATGCGCTCAAAAAGTACTTCCGCACGGTGGCGGAAAATGCGAGCGGATGTCTGCTTGAGGTCGCACAGCGTGAGGTGGGAACGATCTTTGGAGATTTTGAACGCGGCAGGAAGTATGTCGAGATCGCCAAGCAGACGATCGACACGTTCTGGAAGCCGTAAAAATAGGAGGGAATATGCAAAAACTGTCTTTGAAAAAGTATCGCAATATGGCCTTGAAGTATTTCGCGGCTGCCGCATTTATTGAGTTGTTCGGCATCTTTTCGGGGATGCTGGAAGGGCTGGAGATCGAGCTTTCGTTGATCATTGCAACCGTCATCTGCGTGATCTTTCTCGTGATTCCCGGCTTTGTTTGGCTCGGGTTGTTCTTTTCATACCGCAAAAAGAGCGCGAACGTTGAGCCGAGAGTGGGATACATCAAAAATTGGGAGGCGACGAGAAGGATGGGCAAGGTCGTGATGATCGTTGACGGCAAGGAGGTCGCAACCCCGGCATATTTTTCGCACAGCGAGGCAAAAGAACTTGTGGGAAAGACGGTGGAATTTGCTGTCTTTGAAGACGTTTTGTTCCTCTTCGGCGAAGCGGGAGAAAATAACTTCCTTGCGGAATAAAAGAATAAAGATCAAAAAAAGATCCCCGACAAACTGCTGTCTGTCGGGGATCTTTTTGCGTCTTAGAGGTCGTCTGCATCCTGCGTGGGACGGTCTTTTCCGGAAGCTCTTCCGGTATAGCTGCCCATCGGGTCGCTCTTGCTTCGTTTTGAAGCTTCCTTGACGGTCTCCTTGACGCGCTTTCTTTCGTTTACGTTCTTTTTTGCCATCTTCTTTTCTCCTTGCCGCAAGAGGTGCGGCAGTCATAGTATGGCACGAGATTCGAAAAAAGATACGAAAAAAGCCCGACCTTTTTGAAAGTCGGGCAGTTTGTCGTGTTTTGAAGGTTAATCGCCGAAGCAAATCCCCATGTCGCGCGCAACGGCAACCATCTGGTTGTCCTTCTCGACGAGCTTGGTCTTGCCGGCAACTTCGGAGAGGGGGTTGTGCGTGATCTTGTTGTTGACCTTTGCAACCGTCGTTCCAAATTCGCCGCGCTTGATGAGGCCTGCCGCGTAAACGCCGAACTGCGTGGAGAGAACGCGGTCGTATGCCGACGGGCTTCCGCCGCGCTGAATGTGACCGGGAACGACCATACGCGCCTCAATGCCCGTTTCCTCTTGGATGGTGCGGGTGATGAGGGAAGTGAGCGTGCCGATGCCCTTTTCCTGACGGAGCGCCGCACGTTCTTTCTTCTTCATTGCCGCCTCCTCCTTGGTCATTGCTCCCTCTGCAACCGCGAGGATGGAGAACGCCTTGCTCTTCTTTTCACGCGCCTCGACGGCCTTGATGATGTTTTCCATCTCGAATGGGATCTCGGGAAGGATGATCGCATCTGCGCCGCCCGCCATGCCTGCATAGAGGGTCAGCCAACCTGCCTTGTTGCCCATGATCTCCGCAACGATGACGCGACCGTGGCTTGCGGCGGTGGTGTGGAGGCGGTCAAGACAGTCGGTTGCGATGTCCACAGCGGAATGGAAACCGAAGGTGACGTCCGTCCCCCAGATGTCGTTGTCGATGGTCTTGGGAAGGCCGATGACGTTGAGCCCCTCTTCGGAGAGAAGGCCGGCCGTCTTATGCGTTCCGTTGCCGCCCAGCGTGAGCAAGCAGTCAAGCTTCATCTTCTTATAGTTCTCTTTCATCCGCGCAACCTTGTCCACGTTGTCCTCTTCGACGACGCGCATCTTCTTGAACGGACGGCGAGAAGTTCCGAGAATGGTTCCGCCCAGCGTGAGGATGCCGGAAAACTCCGATTTCTTCATCTCACGCCATTCGCCGTCGATCAGGCCGGCATATCCGTCCTGAATGCCGACGATCTCAACGTTTTTCATCATTTCGAACGACGCCTTTGCAACGCCGCGAATGACCGCGTTCAGGCCGGGGCAATCTCCGCCACTCGTTAAAATACCGATTCTCATTGTTGAACCTCCGCGAAATTATTTTTCTTTTTTCTTCATTTTAACACGATTTTTCCCGAGTTTCAAGTGTTCTACCCCAAAAAGAAGGTCAAAAGTGCAAAGAAAAAGGCGGCAAACGCCGCCCTTTTGTTGTTTTATACAATTTTGATCACTTCAGCATCGGGAATTTACCGAAGACGACGTGCAAGAAGTCCTTGCAGAGCGGCATCCACTTTGCAAAATTCTCGTTGAGAAGCCAGGGCTCTCCCTTGCCGGTGACGTCGTTGGAAAGCGCAAGGCCATGAATTCCTTTCAAGAAGATATGCACTTCGCAAGGGCGCTTGTGCGCGTCCATCGCGTTTGCGAACGCAAGGGAATGCTCGATGGGAACGAGGTTGTCTTCCCACGTCGAAGCGATGAATGCAGGCGGCGTGTTTTCGTCCACCGCGGCAGCGACGTCGGGGATGGGATGCGCGAGAATGGGGCTGATGGAAGGGAGCGTGCAGGGGTAAACGAGCAACAGTGCGTTTGCCCGTTCGGTTGCAAGCGTTCCAAGCGCCGCGCAGAGATGACCGCCTGCGGAGAAGCCGATTGCGGCGATCTTGTCGGGGATGACCCCCCAATCCTCTGCGTTTTCGCGGATCAGGCGAAGGCAGGCCTCTGCCTCGTCAAGCGGACGGGGGAAGAGGGAATCTTCCTTCACGGAGTAATGCAAGACGAACGCGTGATACCCCATGGCAAGAAACTCCATTGCGATGGGCTCTGCTTCGCGTTCGGACGTGCGATGGTATCCGCCGCCCGGCAGGATGAGAACGGCAGGGCGAACCTTGGCGTTCGGCATCTCGTCGTGTGCGTCGAGAATGTATCCCAACAGGCGCGCGTTCTTTTCACCGATGTGTTTTTCAAAAAATCTCATATTGCTTTCCTCTTTTTTCAAAACTGCTCGTGTTTGTCGGGCGTTGCCTTCAGTTTACATCAAATTATTCAAAGAATCAAGAGTTTTTCAAAAAATTTGCAAATCGTGATGAATCGGGGGAAAGTCGAATATACTAACCGAAAGGAGGGGATATGGACGGGAAAAAGTTTACGCTGAAAAACGGGATCGCACTTCTTCTGCTTTTCTTGAGTGTGCTTCTTTTGCCCCTTGCCTTTTCGGGTGGATTTTCGGAGTTTCCAAGCGTGAAAAACGACGTGCGCGTTCTGGAGCTTTGGAGCGTGGACACCTTCGAGGGAGGAAAGAATTCGCGCGCGGATTTTCTGAAGCGATGCGGCATGCTCTTTTCAGAGCGCGGCGGGGAGCGCATTCTCGTTCGGAGCATGACGAAGGAGCAGTTTTTGCTCAACTTTGAAAGCGCGCGCCCCGACCTTATCTCCTTCGGCGCAGGGATCGCGGAAGAGCTTTCGGATTTTCTCCTCCCTTACGGCGGCGCGGTGAACGTTCGGGATGCGTTTGTTGAGAGCGGAAGGAAAAACGGCGTTCTTCTCGCGCTTCCCTGGTGCACGGGGGGATACGGGACGGTGGAGCGGAGCGAAAAGAAAAGAGGAGGCGTTCTCGTCGGTCAGGCAGAGGGGCATCTTCCCCTTTGCGCGGCGTACTTTTCGGGATGCGCGGCGTTGAGCGGTGGTTTTGAAGTGCTTTCTCAGTTCGACGCGTACGAAGGGTTTCTTTGCGGCGAGGGGGACGTCCTCTTTGGAAGCCAGAGGGATTTCATTCGCATTTCGGAGCGCGTTGCGCGCGGCACGTTTTCTGCGCCCACCTATGCGCCGCTTGCGGGATATACGGACCTTGTCTGCTATCTCGGCGTGTTGGCAAACGAGGAAGGGACGAAAGGCGCGGAAAAGTTCCTTGCGTTCGTCACGTCAGACGAGTGTCAGCGCGAGCTATACCGCATCGGAATGTTTCCCGTTGCGGATGGACTTTCCGTCTATACACAGTCTCCGCTTGCCGAGATGGAGCGCGCGTTAGCAAGACCCGTTCTCGTGCCTTCCGTCTTTCTTCCGAAAGAGGAGCGGCAAGCGCTTGCAAGAGCGGCGCAAAATGCCTTGCGCGGAGAGGAAAATGCACGGAAGTTTTTGGACAATTTCGTGTGGTAACAGTTGAATTATTGAGCGCAATGTTGTAAAATAAAAGGAGGAAAAGAATGGATCGGTTGGATATTGCGGCACACAAGCTTTGGGAGTTTCTTCCCTTTTCGCGGTGTCTGCGATCGGAACCCATGAGCAAGCACACGACCTTCCGCATTGGAGGCGCGTGCGACCTGTTCACACAGCCCGCCACCTTTGAGGAGATCGAACAGATCTTCGCCGCGGCGGAATTCTTCTCCCTGCCCCTTTTCGTGATGGGGCAAGGGTCGAATGTTCTCGTTCCCGACGAGGGGCTTTCGGGCATCGTTCTCTGTCTGTCAGATGCGTTTTCTGCCATCCGAATGGATGGGGAGAGCGTCTTTGCGGAAGCAGGGGCAAGGCTTGCGAGCCTGTGTTCCGCCGCCGCACAGAACGGTCTTTCGGGCTTAGAGGAGCTCGGTGGCATCCCCGGGCGGTTGGGCGGCGCACTTCGGATGAACGCAGGTGCGTTCGGAACGTGCATTGGGGACGTGGTTGAGAGCGTGACCGTGCTTCGCGAAGGCAAGACGCAGGAGCTTTCCAGGGAGGCTTGCTCGTTTTCTTACCGCTCGACGGGCTTTTTGAAGAGCGACGTCATCTTGGGCGCGCGCCTAAAGCTTCGAAAGGAACAAAAGGAGCGCATTGCAAGCCGCATTCGAAGCGCACAGGAAGCGCGCGTTCGGACGCAACCCCTTTCCCTTCCCTCGGCAGGAAGCGTCTTTCGGCGTGCGGAACGTCCGGCAGGGGAGCTCGTTGAAAAAGTGGGCTTGAAGGGGATGAAGATCGGAAACGCACAGATTTCCGAAAAGCACGCAAACTTTATCGTCAATTTGGGCGGCGCAACCGCAAAGGACGTCCGTGCGCTCATCGAGCTTGCGAAATTGCGCGTGTTCGAGGAGAGCGGCGTTCAACTCAAAGAAGAAATCGTTTTGCTGGGCGGATAGCGCGGCAAAAGAATCGGAGAAAGCATGATTTACGGAGATTACCACACGCACACAACGTATAGCCACGGCAAAGGCAGCATCGAGGAAAACGTGCGCGCGGCGGCGGAAAAGGGATTAAAGGAGATCGCCATCACGGATCACGGCCTTGATCACCTCGCGTTTGGCTTGAAGCGCGCAAAAATTGCAGAGGTGCGCGCAACGGTTGACGCGCTCAACAAAAGTCAGCCCGTTCGCGTTCTCTTCGGGATCGAGGCAAACGTCTTAAACGAAGAGGGTGCAATTGACGTCCGCCCCGAGGAGGTCGGGGAGTTCGACGTCATTTTGGCGGGATTTCACAAGATGGTGAAAGGACAAGCAGGCTTCATCCTTCCCAACGTGGTGCAGGGGACGTTGCAGATTCCCTTGAGCGATTCACGCATTCGCAAGAACACCGCGGCGCTCGTCCGCGCCATTCGCAAAAACCCCATTGACGTTCTTGCGCACATCAATCACGATTTGGGCGTTGACCCCGTTGAGGTTGCAAAAGCCGCCGCAGATTACGGAGTCCTTCTCGAGCTCAACGGAACGAAAAGCCACCTTTCGGACGAGCAGTTGTTCCGTATGAACGAAACGGGGGTCACCTTCCTTCTCAACTCGGACGCACACGTTCCCGAGAAGGTGGGCGAGGTGGAATTGCCGCTCGCGCAGACAAAGCGCGTCGGCATCACGAGAATTGCAAATTGGAACGCCTTCCCGACGTTTCGCGTACGGGAAGAGGCGCGCAAAGGATACAGAAGATGACATTTACGGCACAGATCAAAGAGGAAATCTTAAAGGCCCCGCTCGGCGGAAGCGCGTGTGAACGCGCCTTTTTGTCTGCGCTCATCCACACCGCAGGCTCGTTGAGCATCGGTGCGTTCGGGCTCGGATTTGAGATGACGGGAGAAAATGAAGCCTTGATGCGAAAGGTCTCGGAACTTTTCGTCAAGCTGTTTGCCATCAAACCCGCGTTCGGAAGAGAGGAGAGCAATTTGCGCGGTCGATATCGCTATACCGTTTCCTGTTCGGACGCGCGCACCGGCAAGGTTTTGGAGCGCCTTGGCATTCTCCGCCGCCATGAAGACGGCATTGAGCTCATCCGCGGCATTGACGACGAGATCATCGAGGCGGAGGGCTGTGCGGAAAGTTATATCAAGGGCATTTTCTTGGGCTCAGGCGCGGTGCTCGTTCCGTCTGCAAAGGCGAAGGGGCAGACGCGCTATCACCTCGAATTCTCCTTCTCCAGCGAGAGCCTTGCCGAGGATTTTTCTCATCTCCTTGCGCAGTTTGACTTCCTTCCGAAGATGACGGAGCGCAAGAATGCATTCGTTGTGTACTTCAAAGAGAGCGAAACCATCAGCGACTTGCTTGCGTTCTTGGGGTCGAGTGACGGAGTCTTACGGTTAAATGAGATCTATGCCGAACGGCAGATGCGAAACGTCATCAACCGACAGAGCAACTGTCAGGTGGCGAACATCGACCGGACGATGGGCGCATCCGCGCGGCAATGCGCGGCGATCGCCGTGATAGAAAGCCTCTCGGGGTTGGAAAAGCTCCCCGAAAACCTGCAGGAAATGGCACGCCTGCGCAAGGAAAACCCGACGCTCGGAACGGAAGAGCTCGGAAAACGCACCACGCCGCCCATCGGAAAGAGCGGCGCAAACCATCGCCTACGCAAACTCGTCGAGATCGCCGAGACATTGCGCGGCGGAAAACGGCTGTAAGACAAAGGAGGAGAGAACATGGCTGAAGAAAACGTAAAATCCATTGCGGAAACCCCAACCTCATCCTTTGTGCATCTGCATGTCCACACGGAGTACAGCCTGCTGGACGGCGCGGCCCGCATCGAGGAGTTGGTTGCAAAATGCGCGCGCCTCGGAATGCCCGGCGTTGCCATCACGGACCACGGCGTAATGTTTGGCTGCGTGGACTTTTTGAAGAAGTGCAAAAGCGCAGGCATCAAGGGTATCGTCGGTTGCGAGTTTTACGTCTGTGACGATATGTACGACAAGAGCGGAAAGGCCGAGCTTGAGCATCTCGTTTTGCTTGCAAAGAACGACGTGGGATATAAAAACCTCGTCAAGTTGGATTCCCTTGCGTTCACCGAGGGCTTTTACTATAAGCCCCGCATCGACTTGAACCTCTTGAAGGACCACACGGACGGCGTCATCTGTTTGACCGCGTGTCTTGCGGGAAAGATACCCCGCCTTCTCGTCGAGGGCAAGTATGATGCGGCAAAAGAGTACCTTCTGACTCTAAAGGGCATGTTCGGAGAGGACCTCTATGTCGAGATCCAGGATCACGGCCTTGCAGAGCAGAGGATGATCCTCCCCCTTCTTGCGCGCCTTGCGAAGGAGACGGAAACGAAGCTCGTTGCGACCAACGACGCGCACTATATCGACCGCGAAGACGCAGAGATGCACGACGTTCTTCTCTGCATGCAGATGGGCAAGACAATTTCGGATGAAAACCGAATGCGCTTCACGGGCTCGGAGTTCTTCATCAAGAGCGAAGAAGAGATGCGCTCCCTTTTCCCGGCATACCCCGAGGCGATCACCAACACGCTCGAGGTCTTGGACAAGTGTGACGTCAAGATCGTCCGAGAAGAGCTGTTGCCGGGCTATACGCCCCCTGACGGACTCACGCCCCCGCAGTACTTACGCAAGCTCACCGACGAGGGGCTTGCGCGAAGATATCCGAACATCACCCCCGAGATCCGCGAGCGCGCGGAGTACGAGTTGGACATCATCGAAAGCATGGGGTACGTGGAGTACTTCCTGATCGTTTGGGACTTCATCAACTATGCAAAGAGCATTGACATTGCCGTGGGATATGGCCGCGGCTCGGGCGTTGGAAGCATCGTTGCATACAGCATCGGCATCACCAACGTCGACCCCTTGCGCTTCGACTTGCTGTTTGAGCGATTCTTAAACCCGGAAAGAAAGACCATGCCGGACTTCGACATCGACTTCTGCTTCGAGCGTCGCGGCGAGGTCATTGATTACGTTATCAAGAAGTACGGCAAGGACAACGTCTGTCAGATCGTCACCTTCAACCGCCTTGCGGCAAAGGCGGCCATCAAGGACGTGGCGCGCGTTTACAACGTGCCCCTCAACGACGTCAATGCCGTCACGAAGCTCATTCCCACCAACCCTGCGCTCAAGGTCAACTTGAAGAAGGTCTTTGGCAAGGTGGACCCTGCGACGTTGGACAAGAAACTCATCATCCCCGAGCTTTTGGAGATCTACGAAACCGACGATCTCATGCGAAAGACGGTGGATATGGCCATCAAGGTGGAGGGAATGCCCCGCAACACCGGAATGCACGCGGCAGGCGTCGTAATTTGCCGAGAGCCCATTGCAGACCACGTTCCGTTGCAGAAGAGCGGAGCGGACGTCACCACGCAGTACACAATGGTCGAGGTTGAGGAGCTTGGGCTTCTCAAGATGGACTTCCTTGGCCTTCGCACGATGACGGATATCAAAAAGGCCATCACGTACGTCAAGGAAACGACGGGGCGGGAGATCGACTTTAAGGACATCCCCGACGACGACCCCGAAGTTTATAGGCTCATTTCCAGCGGCGACACAGACGCCGTGTTCCAGCTGGAAGGCGAGGGCATGAAGGCGTTTATGCGCCAGCTCAAGCCGACCTGCATGGAGGATATCATCGCAGGAATCTCCCTTTACCGCCCCGGCCCGATGGATTCCATCCCGGAGTACGTTGCGGCAAAGAACAACCCCGCCAACATTCACTATGCCCACCCCTTGCTTGAACCCATCCTGAAGGTCACATATGGCGTTATCATCTATCAGGAGCAGGTCATGCAGATCGTGCGCTCACTTGCAGGCTTCTCGTTCGGACAGGCAGACCTTGTCCGCCGCGCGATGAGCAAAAAGAAGACGTACGAAATGCCGAAGTACCGCGAGTGGTTCCTCCACGGCGGAAAGGACGGCGAACGCGTCATCGAAGGCGCGGAGAAGCGAGGGGTCCCGGAGGAGATCGCATCCAACGTCTTTGACAAGATGGAGAGCTTCGCAAAGTACGCCTTCAACAAGTCTCACGCGGCGGCGTATGCGACCATTTCCTTCCAGACGGCGTACTTAAAGCGATATTACCCCGTTCAGTTTCTCGCGTCGGTCTTGAACAACCGCATCAGCGACCAGGCCGAGGTCACGAAGTACACCAACTACGCAAAAGAGCGCGGCATCGACGTTTTGCCTCCCGACATCAACAAGTCACAGGAGTTCTTCTCGGTTGAGGGAGAGGCGCTCCGCTTCGGTCTTGCCGCCATCAAGAACGTGGGCGTTGCTGCCGTTCAGGACATCCTTGCAGAGAGAAAGCGCGGGGGCGAATTCGTCGACCTTGCTGACTTCTTGATGCGCTCGGGCGAATATACGAACAAGCGTATGCTTGAAAACCTCATCAAGGGCGGCGCGTTTGACTGCTTCGGCAAGACGAGAAGCCAGCTGATGAGCGTCTATGAAGTGCTGCACGACCGCACAAGCACCGACCGCAAGAACCGAGCAAGCGGACAAGTTTCCCTCTTTGACGAGCTGGTGGACAGCCCCGTCACCGTGGAATATCCCATTATGGATGAGTACCCTGCGCGCATTCGCCTTGCGATGGAGAAGGAAGTGAACGGCATCTATATTTCCGGACATCCGCTGGATGAATACCGCGAGCAGCTTTCCAGCTTCTCGTTCAACACGTCGATGGTCACCGTCGAAAGCGACGAGGAAGACGAGGAGAGCTTCCGCGAAGTTGCGGTGGAAGACGGCGCGTTCGTCACGGCGGGCGGCATCCTCACGGGCATTCGCAGAAACCAGACGGCGCAGGGAAAGAATATGGCAACGGCGCATTTGGAAGATCTCTTCGGGCAGATCGACGTCGTTCTCTTCCCGAATGAGTTTGAGAAGTTCCGCAACATCTTGGAAGACGACGTTGTGGTCCGCATCGAGGGGCGGTATTCCTCGCGTGGCGACCGCCATCAGATCACCGTTCGCAACCTTGCGAAGATGGAAGTGAAGAAGGCGGCGGAACCCAAGGGGAAAGAGCGGCTGTACTTAAGGCTTCCGAGCGAAGACGTCTTTGACGAGATCGTGGATATCCTCTCGGCGTATCCGGGCGGCTCGGACGTCATCATCGTCTTAAACGGACAGCGGAGAATGCTCAACCTGAAAATCGGCTATGAGCGCGCGTTGCAAAACGAATTGCTCTCGGTTTTGGAGCGAAAGGATATTGTTTTTCAGTGACAAACAGTTGGCTTTTTGAGTCGAGTTTGCTATAATTGAGGAAAACGTTTCACAAAGTGAAACGAAAAAAGATCAATCATTTTACAGGAGATAGAAAATGAAGAGAATCGGAGTTCTGACAAGCGGTGGAGACGCGCCCGGAATGAACGCGGCAATCCGTGCGGTCGTTCGCGGTGCAATTGACAACGACATCGAAGTTTACGGCATCATGCGTGGATACGCAGGACTGCTTGCGGACGACATGATCCCCATGACGCGCAGTTCGGTTTCCAACATCATTCAGCGTGGCGGAACCATTTTGAAGACCGCGCGCTGTGAGGAATTCACGACGCACGAAGGGCGCCTTCCTGCCATTGAAAACATCAAGAAGCGCGGCCTGGACGGCATCGTCGTCATCGGCGGAGACGGTTCGTTCCGCGGCGCAAAGGCGTTGAGCGAAGCGGGCGTCCCGGCGATCGGCATCCCCGGAACCATCGACAACGACATTGCGTACACCGATTATACCCTCGGCTTTGACACGGCTTGCAACACCGTTTTGTACTGCATCAACAACTTGCGCGACACCATGGAATCCCACGAGCGCATCAACATCGTTGAGGTCATGGGAAGAAACTGCGGCGACATCGCGCTTTACACGGGAATCACCGGCGGTGCGGAGGCGATCGTTCTCCCCGAAGATCCGATGAGCGTTGCTGAGGTCGCAGAGGCTCTGCGCCGCAGCCGTGCGCGCGGAAAGCGCTCCCACATCGTGGTTTTGGCAGAGGGCGCAGGCAAGGCGGCGGACTTCGAAAAGGAGCTTTCCGTGCTCGGCCTTGACGTTCGCTCCACCGTCGTCGGACACATTCAGCGCGGCGGCGCACCCACGATGACGGACAGAATGCTTGGCTCTCGCTTTGGATATCACGCAGTTCAGCTCCTCAAAGAGGGCATCGGGAACCGCGTTATCGGAATCGTCGGCAACGAGATCCGTGACTTCGACATCATCGAAGCGCTCTCCAAGCCGCGCGTGTTCAACAGCGAGCTTTACCACGCATCGAAAGTTTTGGGAATGTAAAGAAAAAGTGCGGCAAGGATGCCGTGCGTGAAAAGGGACCGATGGAGAAGAATCAACAAATCCAAGTGACGATTGAGGCGCTCTCCAGCAAGGGAGAGGGAATCGCAACGGTCGACGGAATGAAGGTTTTCGTTCCGTTCGCTTTGGTTGGAGAAAAGGTTACTGCAAAGGTTATTTTTGTGCGCAAGACGTACGCGATCGCAAAGTTGATCGAGGTGCACACGCCCGCTGAGGACCGTGTGCGCCCGTTTTGCCCTGTCTTTCAGAAGTGCGGTGGGTGTCAATTGCAACACATAAAGTACCCCATGCAACTTCGCATCAAAACGAAAAACGTGAGTGACTGTCTGAAGAAGATCGCCAAGCTGGACGTGAACGTTCCGCTCTGCGTCAAATGCGACAGCACCAAAGAATATCGCAACAAAATGCAGCTCCCTGTCGCGCAAAACGGCAAGGAGCTGCTTGTCGGTTTTTTTGCACCGAATTCGCACCGCATCGTTCCCACAAAGGAGTGTAAACTGCACGGAGATTGGTGCGAAAAGGTGATCGACGCCATCACGGCATACGCAAAGATCGAGAACGTTTCGGGATATGACGAGATGACGGGAACGGGGCTTTTGCGCCACGTTGTCGTTCGCTCGGTCAATCAGAAACTCCTCATCACGCTCGTCATCAACGGGCAAGAGCTTCCGCGCAGCGAAACCCTGATCTCCTTGCTCGAAAAGCGCATCGGGGAGTTCGGGCTTTACATCAACGTCAACCGCACGCAGAGCAACGTCATTTTGGGTGATTATTTCTTCCATTGTCACGGGCTCACCGAGCTTACCATCACGGGCAAGGGCTTGACGTACCGCGTGGGGCCAAAGTCCTTTGTTCAGGTGAACGACCAGATCGCCGCCAAGATATATGACCGCGCCGTTTTGGAGGCGGACTTGACGGAGGAGGACGTCGTCATCAATGCGTATAGCGGGGCAGGGCTTTTGACCGCCCAGTTTGCGCGCGCTTGCAAGATGGCGTACGGCGTGGAGATCATCGACGAAGCAACGAAAAGCGCCAATGCGCTCGCGCGTGAAAACGGCCTCGAAAACAAGATGTGCAACATCACGGGAGACTGTGCAAAGGAAGTTGCGCGCATCTTAAAGGAAACGAAAGAAACCGCAGGAAGGCGCGTTCTCGTTCTCGATCCGCCGAGAAAGGGCTGCGACCTCGCCGTCCTTTCCGCCGCAAGAGAGGAACTTCCCGAGCGCATCATCTATATCTCTTGCAACCCCGCGACCCTCGCACGCGACGTCGGCATTCTGATGGGCACCCTTGCGTACGACGAAAACGGCGAACTTCTTCCCGTTCCCGAGCCGACCTTGCTTTACGAGCTCTCCTTTGTTCAGCCCTACGATATGTTCCCGCAGACGGCGCACGTGGAAAGTTTAGTTTGTCTGCAAAGGCAGACAAACTAAAGCGATATAAATCCCTTGCAGGATTTGCGATATACGCTACATTTCATTCGCGTGCGATATGCCTGCGGCGCGATATGTGCCTTCGGCACGTGAGCGCACTGCGTGCGCAAGGTCGCGGGGATTTATATTCGCGTACTTTCCACCATGTTCGCCAAAGGCGAACATATCGCTGTTTCGCAATGTGAAACAATATCGCGCTTGCGAGAGCAAGCATATCGCGCACCAAAGGTGCATATCGCGTGAGCGAAGCGAACTAAAAGGAGATTGAAATGAAAAACAAATCTGTTTCTATTCCAATGGCGATGGTAACCAAAAAGTTTTATTGCCACAAATGCGGAGAACGGTTAAGCAAACATCCCAAAACAAGAACGGTAAAACCGGGGGATCCAGATTATAGAAAACATAATAGAATCAACCACAGAACTCATATGATTGGCGATGTTGAAGTCACGGAATATGATTTTCAGTGTCCTGCTTGCGGAAATGTTGTCGAATATGATGAGCAATGTGTTATTGGAAAAATTCAAAAGCAGCTTCGTAAAAATATACTATCCGATGAAGAAGTTCTCAACAATAGAGGAAAAGTAGAAGATTCGATGAATAGAAACGCAAAAATTTTCAAAGTGATTTTGTCTTTGCTTGCATTAGCGGTAATTGGGTTGATCCTTTATAGCACAATCAAATCGGGGGATTTTTCATTTACATTTAACTTCTAAAAATATACCTTTTGGCTTTACAACCGCCGTTTTTGGCATAAAAATATACCTTTTGCTCTCTT
>JAZNLR010000019.1:0-5370 GCA_045579195.1 Clostridia bacterium
AAGGTTATGCAAAGGAAATGCTTCTTGCAATTTTTGAACTTGCAAGATCACGCGGATTTGACAAAATGCGGCTTTACGTTTCTGTGGATCACGTGATCGCAAAGGCGCTTTATCAATCGCTGGGCTTTCAGTACGTCACGGACGTCTTCTCTTACGAGAGAATGTGGTCCTATATGGAAAAGATGCTTTAGGAGATTTTTATGCTTTTCTCTGCCACGCTCAATCAACTTGCAACGCTAATTCTCTTTATCGCAATCGGCTTTATTGTCGCAAAAACCGGAATTCTTCCAAAGGACACGGCAAGTTCCCTCTCTAAACTTGAAAACGTCATTTTCATCCCTGCGCTCATTTTGGGAACGTTTATCGAACAGTTCACCGTGGAGATGCTCTCGACAACTTGGAAGCTCCTTCTCACGTCTCTTGCGATCGAGGCGGTCATCATTGCACTTTCCATTCTCGTTGCGCATCTTTTGACCAAAGACACCTTCCTGAAAAACACCTATACATATATTCTTGCGTTCGCCAATTTTGCGTTTCTCGGAAATGCAATTGTGGAAGCGATCTTCCCGGAACACTTTTTATCGTACATCCTGTTCACAATTCCGCTCTGGGTCTTGATTTACGTTTGGGGCATTCCCTATCTTTTGACTGAGCAAAAAACTGAAGAAAATGAACGAGGCAAAATCCAATCTTTCTTTAAACGCCTGTTCACCCCGATGTTCATCTGTCTCATCATCGGTGCCGTTATCGGGCTTTCAGGGCTGAAGATCCCGGCTTTTTTGATGAACACCATTCAGTCGTGCGGCGCGTGTATGTCCCCCATTGCAATGCTGATCACGGGAATCACCCTTGCTCACATCGACGTTCGAAAGGTCTTTTCGATTGCAAGCGTCTATTGGATGCTTGCGCTCCGCTTACTCATCTTCCCCCTCATTCTCGGTGGAGCAATGCTTCTCGTCAAAACCTACTTGTTTGACATCCCTGAGGTCATTTATATCTGCTTCATCTGTTCAATTACAATGCCCACGGGAATGAATACAGTCATCATCCCTGCGGCACAGGGAAAGGATACATCCATTTCAGCTGGACTCTCCCTTGTTTCCCACATTCTCTCTCTTGCAACAATTCCGTTTATTTTCTGGCTCTTCTTCTAAAGAAGAGCTTTTTCTTTTTGACAAAAAAAGAGAAACGCTTGACTTTTATCTCGTTTGTGGTAGAATTAAATCAATATGATTTATTGACGCATGCGCGCGTATATTTAGGAGTAACAAAAAATGAAATCACTTCAAGACACAAAGAAGTTGTTAACCCCGTGGGGAGAACAGATCGACGATCAACCCCTGCAGGAATACCCTCGTCCGCAGTTTGCTCGCGACAGTTATTATAATTTGAACGGCATCTGGGAGTATGCTATCACAGATGTTGACCACATGCCCGAAACCTTTGATGGGGATATCCGCGTTCCCTTCCCCCCTGAGAGCATTCTCTCCGGTGTTGAGAAGCTCGTTGAACCCACGGATTACCTTTGGTATAAAAAACGTTTCACGCTTCCAGAAGGCTTCTGCAAGGCAAAGACATTCTTGCACTTCGATGCCGTTGACCAGGCATGCACCGTCACATTGAACGGTAAGGACATCGGCTCTCACACGGGCGGATATCTTCCCTTCTCCTTCGACGTCACCGACGCACTTGAAGAAGAAAACGAGCTCGTCGTTCGCGTTCGCGACCTTTCGGACACGTCTTACCACTCCCGCGGAAAGCAAAAGCTCGCACGCGGTAGAATTTGGTATACGCCGCACTCCGGAATCTGGCAGACGGTCTGGATGGAGAGCGTTCCCGAAACGCACATCAGCGATTTCACCATCACTCCGCTTTACGATGAGGCTGCAGTTAAGATTTCCGTAGACATCCAGTCCGTTCCCGTAAGCGTGAAAATCCTTGCTTCGCACAGCGAGGACCACAATGCTGAAATTCCCGTCATTGCAGAGGGAACCTGTGTTGGAGGCGAGATCACGCTTTCCCTTCCGAATTTCACGCCTTGGTCGCCTGAGAACCCCCATCTTTACGGTTTAAAGCTTTCCGTTGGCGAAGACGTTGTGTATAGCTACTTTGGAATGCGCAAATTCGAGATTCGCAAAGGAAAAGATCACATTTCCCGCATTTATCTCAACAACGACCCCATCTTCTTGCACGGACTTCTCGATCAGGGATATTGGCCGGATGGAATCGTTACACCCCCTTCTGACGAGGCAATGCGCTTTGACATCGTTCGCATGAAGGAACACAAGTTTAATCTCCTTCGCAAACACATTAAGATCGAACCGAGAAGATGGTACTACCACTGCGATAAGGAAGGCATGGTTGTCTGGCAGGATATGGTCAACGGCGGCGGAGAATATAAAATCGTTCGCGTTGCAGCGTTTGCCCTCCTCGACATTCACCATAGAGATATCAACTATCCTCCATGCGGGCGTGAGAATGAGGCAGGCAGATTGGAGTACTACGAAGAGCTCAACGAAACCGTTCAGCTTTTGAAGAACGTTCCGTCGTTGATGACCTGGGTTCCCTTCAACGAAGGCTGGGGGCAGTTCGATGCGATCGAGGCATACAAGCGTGTTCACGCGCTCGACCCGACGCGTTTGATCGACCACGCAAGCGGATGGCTTGATCAACGTTGCGGAGATTTTTGGAGCCGCCACATTTACTTCACGAAGATCAAAATGAAACGCGACAAGCGTGCACATGCCCTCACGGAGTACGGCGGATATAGCTGGGTCGTTCCCGGTCACGTTTCCACCGACCACCAAATTGGATACAAAATTTACAAAACACAAGATGAGCTCAACGAAGCATATGAAACCCTGCTTCTCGAGGAACTCCTCCCCGAAGTCAAGAAGGGAATCTGCGTCACGATTTACACGCAGGTGACTGACGTTGAAGACGAGGTGAACGGCATCTTGACCTATGACAGAAAGATCATCAAGATCCGTGAAGATGTTGCAATCAAAACCGCAGAAGCCCTCACGGAAGCGTTCTTGAATAACGTAAAGTAAGCGATTAAAACAAAAAAGCGAAGCTGAATTCAGCTTCGCTCTTTTTATTGCTACTTTAACAATCAGTCATCATATCCCTTCGGATTGTTCTTCTGCCAATTCCAACTGTCCGCACACATACGGTCCAAACCAAACTTGCAGGAGAATCCAAGTTCCTTTGCAGCAAGAGAAGGATCGGCATAGCATTCTGCGATGTCACCTGCTCTTCTCGGAGCAAACTTGAACGGAATCTCTTTTCCGACCGCCTTTTCAAATGCGTGCAAAACGTCGAGAACAGAATATCCAACGCCCGTTCCGAGGTTATAGATCTTCAAACCGCAGTTTTCAGCGAGCTTGTCGATTGCAAGAAGATGGCCTTCCGCAAGATCTACAACGTGGATATAATCACGAACGCCCGTTCCGTCATGCGTGGGATAGTCATTTCCGTAAACGTTGAGGTACGGAAGCTTTCCGATTGCAACCTGCGTGATATACGGAGTCAGGTTGTTGGGGATTCCATCGGGAGCTTCGCCGATTCGGCCGCTCTCGTGTGCACCAACGGGATTGAAATAGCGCAAAAGCGCGATGTTCATCGTCGGATCTGCGCGGTAAAGATCCTGCAGCATTCCCTCGATGTAAAGTTTCGTTCTACCGTACGGATTGGTAACCGCAAGCGGGAAATCCTCAGAGATGGGAACCGTTGCAGGGTCGCCGTAGACCGTGGCGGAAGAGCTGAACACGATGTTCTTGACGTTGTGTTTCTGCATCACCTGAAGAAGAACGATCGTCCCGGTGATATTATTGTGGAAGTAATTCAACGGAATGCGAACGGATTCACCAACGGCTTTTAAGCCTGCAAAGTGAATGACACCGTCAAAATTGTGTTTTTCGAAGATTACATCCAAAGCGTCGTAATTGAGGATATCCTCCTCATAGAACTCAAAGGTCTTGCCCGTCAATTCAACAAGGCGATCGATGACCTTCACGCTGGAATTGCTGAGATTATCAACGATGACGATCTCATGACCTGCTTCCAAAAGCTTGACGCAGGTGTGGCTGCCGATATAACCACAGCCGCCCGTAACCAAAATTTTCATATAGATCCTCCTTTATGCAATAATGCTTGCGCCGATGCCACGCACCTTTGCAAGGATAACGTTCTTTTCACCAAAGACTGCAGCCATCGTCTCAACGTACGGCGCGACTTCCTCTTTCGGCAAAAATGCAATGATCGTTCCTGCAAAGCCGCCGCCGTGAACGCGGACAGCGCCATTCTTGATCACGTTCTTAGAGATCTTCAACGCGAGCTTGAGCTCCTGTGCGCGATCCCCCGAAACGAAGGTGTTCTGTAAGTACTTATCCGAGCTCTCGCCGGATTCCGTGATAACGGAGAGGAATGCTGCGGTATCCCCGTTTCTGACAGCTTCCGTCCCGCGGAGAACGCGCGCATTCTCCTCGAAATAGTGCATGGCTCTCAAAATCGCACGTCCGGGAACTTTCTTTGCGAGCGTCGGAATGCTTGCATAAAACTCGCTCTCCTCCACCTCGCGCAAAACCTTTTTGCCAAAACAAGACGCAACTGCATTCATTTCGGAGCGAATTGCGCTATATTCATCGGTCAAATTTGAGTGATCACCCGTGTTTACGATGACGGTCTCAAGGCCATTCAGATCCGTTCCCAACTTGGAGACAACGGGTTCACCTTTGAAGTCGATCTGGCAGATTCCGCCAAGGGAAATTCCCGATTGATCAAGAAGACCGGAGGGCTTTCCGAAGTACTCATTCTCCGCAAATGCACCAATCTTTGCAAGCTCGATGCGGTCAATGTCGTTGTTATAGAAGCGATTCAAAATCTCTGCGATCAGCAACTCATACGCCGCGGAAGAAGAAACGCCTGCTCCCTTATAGATCTTACTGTCCATTGCAATATGGAAACCGCCGACCTGATATCCTCGGTCCATAAATCCACGCAAAACGCCCTTGATCATTGCAGTCGAAGTTCCGATCTCGCGGTCAACCTTTGCAACTTCAGAGAGGTTAAAGCGGATTTCGCTATACCCTTCGGAAAGAACGCGAACGTCATCAGCTGGCGAAACCATTGCGAGCATATCGCAGTCAACTGCTGCAACCAAAACGAGGCCGTTGTTGTGATCGGTGTGGTTTCCGCAGATCTCGATGCGACCCGGGGATGAAAATGCATGCTTCGGCTCTTCGCCAAACGTTTCAACGAAGACCTTCGTCAACTTCTCTTGGCGTGCGTAAAACTCATCGTACGACTCACGAACACCATAGATTTTCTCAAGGTCTTTCGGGGTAATTTTCAGCATTGATGTCCTCC
>JAZNLR010000020.1:0-10187 GCA_045579195.1 Clostridia bacterium
AAGGCGCCCTTCATAGAACAGGGAGAGGAAAAGCGTTTCCGAAAGATCCTCTGCGTGGTGGCCGAGCGCGAGTTTGTTGAAGCCGCGCGCGTTGCATTCGTTGTTAAGTGCGCCTCTTCGCATCTTGGAACAAAGGGAGCAGGGATTACTCTCCTTGCGCTCTTCAAAGACGATTTTTGCAATGTCTGTACGAACGATGACATGTTCAACACCCAAAGACTCAACGTATTCCGTGAGGGCGGAAAAACGGTCGTTTTCGCCCGGAAAACCGGGGTCGATGGTGATTGCGATCAAGTCGAAGCGCTCAGGAGAAAACTTGCGATAAGCCGCCAAAACGGCAAGAAGCGCGATGGAATCCTTACCGCCCGAAAGTCCAACAGCGATGCGGTCGCCATCCTCGATCATCTTGTGCTCCACGATCGCTTTGCGAGCAGAGGAGAGGAGACCTTGAAGACTCATCGTAATTTACCTCCGACCCGTCCTGCGGATCTGCTGTGGCTTATGGAAGAAGATGCGAATGATGATAACAGAGAATGCAGCAACCAACGCTACGCCGAGAATGATCATTCCGACGATGAACGCGTTGGACTGATGGCTGGTGTTGACCTGCGTTTTTAAGATATATCCCTCGATGGCTTCTGCCCCTGCGGGAACGACTTGACGAACGTAGATCCACTCATCGTCTTCGGACTGTTCCAAGATTTCGACCTTCGTCTTGTCCGCAAGGTAGACGCCGAGAGAAGTCTCACCGCGGTCTGCAAAGACCTCAACGCTTCCTGAGAAGAGTTTCGCGTTGATCTTCGCGAGAACGGGGTCGGGGTTTTCCTTCGCCTCGTCCTCCACGGCGTTGAATCTCATGATGTATGCATAGTGTGTGGTGTTGCCCGCGGTATACGAAATGCGGTACCACAAGAATCCCTCAAGACAGGTAAAGTCCATTGCACGGTCCAAAATGACGATGGATGCACTCTTTTCAAGGACGCCCACCTGGTAATCCTTGCGCTTTGTCGGGTACTTATAAACTGCGGTGTTGTTGTGGAGAACGTTTCCGTAAGTATACGGAACGGCCTCGTTCTGTTTGTCCGTTTCAAGTCCGTCTGCATCCATAAAGCCTGCAAAATCACGATAGAGGACGTAAGCATATCTTCCGTCATCCGTGTACCCTGCGACGATGACCAACGCATCCTTCGGGATCACGGTGTATTCCGTGTACGCATATCCGGTGGGGTAGAGGTTGTCTGCCTCGTTCAACGGATAGATGGTGCAGTTGGAGGTTTCCTTCAGGCTTGCAACACGAACATCCGGATTCTCAGTCTTGTTATAAAGGGCAGTCGGAATGATAATATCAGTATAGTTCGTGATGCCAAACAGGGATCGATAATCCGCGTTTTTTGAAACGAAAAGACAATGGCCTTCTTCGGAGAGGAAGTATACGTTTTGCTTTAATGTGTCAACGGCGATCTCCGTGAAGAGGAAGTTTTCCTCAAGGTGAATGATGAGGTCGTTGAGGTGCGTCTCGTCTGCCTGTTTGACAAAGCGCGTAATGGAGGTCTTTCCGTCTTTTTCTCCAACGAGGAAAAGGTTTCCGTTGAAGTCACCGTAAAGGTCAGTGTACGTTGTGTGGTCGTCACCTCTTGCGATGATGGGGCGCTTTGCATCCGCTGTGTTCAAAACCGTCGTTCCTGCGAGTGCAAGCACGTTGCCGCTCTTTACGTCCACCCAGATCTTGGAGGCATTTGCAAGCACGAGATCGGTTTCAAACGTGTTGGACGTGCGGTCGAAAAGAACGACGCGGTCATTTCCTGCATCGAGAACGTAAACCGAGTCATCCGTGGTGGAAATGGCGATGTCAATGACCTGATAGAATGCTTTCGAGGATGCAGAGGTGTACTCATCTGAAAGCTCCAACGAAGGTGTATAGCGCAAAATGCGGTTGTTTTCGGTCGTAACGTAAATATATCCTTCTGAGTCAGCATTGACGGCAGTCGGCTTTGCCGGAAGAGGGAGAACGCTTACAGCGCCTTTTGCAGAAACAATCTGGATTCTGCTGTTTTCTGCATCCGCGACATAAAGCGTTCCGTTGACGGAAACCATGTCAACTGGCGTTGAGAAGGAACCGGGAGCAGCGGACATTGAACAAATGCAGAAATCGTCGAATGAAAGAATGCCGTCTGCATAGGCAAAGCGCTTGATTGAACGCGAACGGAGATTGTCCGTGACGTACAGCGTGATGCCGTCTGCCGCCTGGAATGCAAACAGGCCAGCAGGGGAGCGCAACTCTTCGTTTGTAGGGGTTTTGTTGACAACCTGAATCTCTCTTGAGAAAGTTGCACCAGACTTGAGTTCCGCTGCGTAAACACCCTGCGGAGAGGAGATGAAGACGTTTCCACCTGCGGTTGCAAGGCCGAGAACGGTCTGCTCGAGGAGAGGAATTTCAAGGTATGCAGTTTGCTCGTCTGCATTGAACGGCGTTTCGGGATCGACCTCAATTTCCATTACAACGTATTGATCGGATTTAGAAAGGGTGTTGAGAACGATATGCTGTTTGCCATTGATGCTGAACGAGTCGATGTACGTGACGTAATCCAAGCTGTAAGCTGCGGTGATGAGTCCGTCAACGGCGAGCAAAGGAAGCTTGGGGTTTGCGGCAGAGCGTGTGTAAAGGTTATACCGCAGGACGGTTTCGTCATAGTTGTCCGTCAAGAGATAAAGAAAATTCGAGTTGATGGAAAAATCCAAGACGTCGGTTGCAGAGATGACCGTGGAGAACATCTTGCGAAGCGTCGGGCCGTCGTAAGGATTGTGCGAGAGATACGTGCGGATGGTTCCGACATCGCAAGCGAACAACTGCTTTTCATCGAGGACAAAGAGAAAGTCGTCATAGATAATCGCCTTCTTTGGATTGATGAAGGGAATCTCCGTGATCAGAAGAGAACCATCGTTGAGGAAGAGAAGAACGCCGCCTTTTTCTGCACCTTTTCTCGATTCGGTGACGACGAGGTACTCATCGTCAACAAAGATGTTCGAAGGAGAGGTGAACTGGTAGTACTGATTGTCGTTAAATCTCTTGAAAGTCAGATCTGCCATCTCGGTGTGTACGTCAGATTTGGTTTCGGCGGCAAGCGCAGACGTAGGCATGTAAGGAAACATCAGCGTCAGCACGAGAAGAAGTGTGAGAATAGTTTTTGAAAGTCGGTTCATAAGGCGTTCTCCGTCCTTTATTTTCATATGCAATCGAATTGAATTTTACAGGATATATACAAAAACAGTATATCAAATTTTATAGAAGAAGACAAGTTATTTTTGAAGAACAAGGGCTTTCAGGGTGAATTTTTAAAACCGTCGTGTTTTCAGGACAGTTGTGAAAATTTTGTTGGCACACTTCCTTTCTTTTTGCAGACATTTGTGATATGATAAATGCGAACATATGTTCGTATTGTTTTTGAAAAACGTGATGCAGTTTGGAAAAAACAGCGTTTTTCGGTAGGGGATATGGCGAAAAAACGCAAGAAACGAATGCTTTGATTTGTTTGGAGGAAAAATGGAAGTTCTTGCAAAAACTTTGCTATGTGCGTATGCTCGGCTCTCTTCTTATCTTAAGACGTTGGACCGAACAGTCGAGGAAAAGGCGCTCACATCGGCCGGTTTTTCGTCCTGTGCGATGAGCACCGAGGCGCAGATTGCGGAGATCATCGCAATCATCAACAAAAAGAAAAAATTGCTTGTCTTAAAGGAGCGGCTTGAGGATCTCTTCCGCAACTTTTCGCGCGAGGAGAGGAACCTTCTCTATCGCAGGTTTATCAGGAGAATCCCGTTTGAGTGCTTTGCAGATCAAATGGCGATCTCAAGGAGAACATACTTTCGGCATACGGATCGACTTTTGGATGCATTTATTCGGATGCTCGCCGAACAGGGCATGGAGGAGGAATGGTTTGAACGGGAACTTTCTTCCATTCCCCTCTTTGCGATCTCACGCGATCGCGTGAGGGAAGATTGTGAGCGTGCGCGAAAGGCGGTTGTAAAACGAAAAAACAACTTGAAGCGCCACACTTCTTCGCATGCTGTAGAGGGTTCGATCATCACGGACGGCGTTCCTGTTCGGGAACGGGCTTAAACATCAGAACGACGATTGCCACGCACGGAACGGTAAGAAGCAAGATAAGAAATCCTCGCTTTTTGTTCGGTGTTTGCACGGGCTGTTCTTCTTCAATGGGTGGTGTGGAGGTTTCGACATCCTCCAGCAAAGACGGATGAGGAAGGATCTCGACAGGCGTGAAGTTTGCGGCGTTGACGTACCCAAAGGTTGTTCCGAAGCGGATGAAATACCACGTGCTACCGTTTGCGGTCAGCGTTCCGTAATATCGCACGGATTGTGAGACAAGGCACGTTGCAACGGTGGCTCCGTAAAACGACGGCGTTTGCAAAATGGGGCAGGAAATCAGTGCGGTTGGGAAAGATGAAGGATAAAGTGGCTCTTTGGGGTCACTTTTCTTTACGTCGTTTTTGTGCACGAACCCGACCAATGTGGAGTAACCTGCGGTGTTTTCTTGGAATTCAACGCAGAGAACACCGTTTTCAAGCTCTTCCACAAAGACGAGGAAGTATCCTTTTGTCAAGGTGAAAAGGAGGCTGTCTTCTGCGAGCGTCTGCGAAGAGAAAAAGCCCGCGTTTTCGGATTGGACCTGCAAAAAGGTCCTGCTTTCGCCGCGTGCGGCTGATGGTGAAAAAAGGAGAATGAGCAGGGAAAAGAAAACCGTGAGAAGTTTTCGAAATAGGTGTTGCATTTGAAATCCTCACCTTGTGGAAGTTATGTCTTATTGTACGGCGCAAAGTGGGGAGGATGATGTGTGTTTTTGTCCGATTTGGACGAAATATCGAAAAAGGAGGGGTTATGCGGGAGCTGATCGCACGCATTTGTGAAATTGAAGAAGAATTGAAAAATCGTGGCGACGTTCCGCGCCTGCGAGATTATAACAAAGGCCCGTGCGTGCACGAAAAGCAACTTGCGTTTCACAGATGTCAAAAGCGCAACCGATGGGTGTTCGGCGGAAATCGAACGGGCAAGACCGAGTGCGGTGCGGTGGAAGCTGTTTGGATGGCACGCGGGAATCATCCCTATCGCAAAAATAGGGAGCGTGTGGACGGATGGGTGGTTTCCCTCTCAACGCAGGTGCAACGCGATGTCGCGCAAAAGAAGGTTTTGTCATATCTCAATCCGCGTTGGATCGTGGATATCGTGATGCTGAGCGGGAGAAAAGATCAGCCGGAAAGCGGCGTCATCGACCGCATCGTTATCCGAAATGTCTTCGGAAAGGAGAGCAGCATTGGATTCAAGAGCTGCGATCAGGGGCGAGAAAAATTTCAGGGAACTTCACTTGACTTTGTTTGGTTCGATGAAGAACCGCCCCTTGAGATCTATGAAGAGTGTCGAATGCGCGTGATCGACCGAAAAGGGGAGCTTTTTGGGACAATGACGCCGCTCAAGGGAAGAACGTGGGTATACGAGGAGATATACTTGAACGAACACGCGGACGAACAGGTCTGGTGCGAGGAGATGGAATGGATGGATAATCCTTTCCTTGACCGCGAGGAGATCGATCAACTCACGAGGACGATGTCGAGCGAGGAACTGGAATCTCGAAGGTATGGCAAGTTTCGATGTGAAGGCGGCTTGGTCTATCCTGAGTTTGACCCGTGCGTTCACGTCATCGAGCCGTTTGACGTTCCGCGCGAGTGGTACGAAAATGTTTCCATCGACCCGGGACTCAACAATCCGCTTTCCTGCCACTTTTATGCCGTGGATTACGACGGCAACGTGTACGTCATTGCCGAGCATTACGAGGCGGGGAAAGACGTTCTCCATCACGCAGAGCGAATCCGCGCAATCGCAAAACGCCTTGATTGGCCGTGCGACGGACAGGGGCGCGTGCGTGCGCTCATCGACTCCGCCGCGGGGCAGAGGACGCTTGCCGCCTCGAAGAGCGTTGCGGAGCTGTTTTATGACTGTGGCATCCTAACGGACGCCCGCGTGAACAAAGACCTTTTTGCGGGCATCGCCCGCGTGAAGGCGTACCTTAAAAACGGTGAAGGGAAAGCGCGGCTATTTATCTTTTCCAGTTGTCGAGAGCTCATTCGAGAGATCAAAGGATACCTTTGGGGAAATGGGGATGCGCCGAAGAAGAAGGACGATCATGCGCTGGACGAACTTCGGTACTTCATTATGTCCCGCCCCGAAGCACCCGTGCGTCGAGCTGAAAAGAGCGCGATTTCAAAAGACAAGGAAAAACTTGCGCGGATGATCACGCGCAAAAACTATCAACAGAGGACGGGGAGATGAATGAGGAAAGAGCGATACCAAAAAGTCCGCGAGAAGATTGAAAACGCCATCGCAAAGAAGGCCGCGGGCTATGATTATACCGAAGAAGTGGAAGAGTTTTCGGTGCAGGACGATGCACTCGTCGTGAGCAAGAAAAAGGTAACGAAAAAACATTCTCCGCCCGATATGCAGGCGGCAAGGCTACTTGCAGAGTGGAACGGAGAACAAAAACAGGAGGTTGAACTTCTTTCGGAAGAAGAGCTTTTGAAAGAACGTGACCGCCTGTTGGAACTTCTGAAGGAGAAAAAGGAGGAAACAAATTGAAGGAAAACAATCCAATCAGTGCGCAGGAAAGAACTGCTGTTTTGGAGCGCAAACAGTACGAAGCGGAGCTTGTCAAGTCCGTCGAAGAGGATTTTAATAAGCGGCAGAGCGACCGATATGCGCTGGATGCACAGTGGCGGCTCAACATCAACTTTTTGGCAGGAAACCAAAACGTGCGCGTGAACTCTTCGGGTGAGGTCGTGGAAGAGAATGCGGAATTTGACTGGCAGTCAAAGGAAACTTATAACCACGTTGCGCCCATCGTTGAGACAAGACTTGCAAAGTTGAATCGCGTGCGCCCCACGATGAGCGTTCGCGCGTCTTCAGGGTCGGAGGCGGATATCCAGACGGCAAAGCTGTCATCCAAGATTTTGACGGGCGTTTGTGACCATCTGGACTTTGACTCGCTGATCTCGGAGGCGACAACGTGGAGCGAGGTGTGCGGAACGGCGTTCTATAAGATCGTCTGGAATCCCGACATCGGCGCGGAACTGGAGGACGGCGTGCATGAAGGCGGTGTTGAAATCGTTTGCTGCCCGCCGTACGAGATCTATCCAGACAATCCGTCTGCAACCAAAATCGCGGATATGGACAGCATTTTGCACGCACGCGTTCTCTCTGCGGCGCAGGTGAAGCGCCTTTGGGGCGTTGACGTGAAGGGAGCGCCCATTGACGTCTTCTCGCTTGACGGCGGCGGATTTGCCGGAAGAAACGTTGTGAAGACCACGCGTGACGATGCCGTTCGCGTCATCGAGAAGTATGTTCGCCCTTCAAGCGAGTTTCCGCTTGGAAGATTGATCATTGTTGCAGGAGGAAAGCTTCTTCACGACGGAGAGCTTCCGTTTGCCTTGGGTGACAACGGAGAGAGAACCTTCCCATTCGTTCGTCAGGTTGCGATCGAACGCGTAGGCTCGTTTTGGGGAACGTCTGTCATTGACAGAATCATCCCGGTGCAGAGGGCGTATAACGCGGTCAAAAACAGAAAATATGAATTCCTTTCTCGCGTGGCGGCGGGCGTTCTTGCCGTGGAAGACGGTTCTGTGGACCTTACAAACCTGGAAGAGGAAGGGCTCACGCCCGGCAAAGTTCTCGTTTACCGCCAGGGGGCAAATCCGCCCACGATGATGAGCTTTGGAAACGTTCCCGTTGAGTTTTCCTATGAGGAAGATCGACTTGAAAACGAATTGATTCGTATCTCGGGCGTTTCGGAGATCATGAGAAATTCCTTTGCGCCCACAAACGTTTCCAGCGGCGTTGCGCTGCAGCTTCTCATCGAGCAGGACGACACGCGTCTTTCCCTTGCTGCGGAGCTCATTCGCCGAGCGATTCGCACGTGTGGAAAGTTTGTTTTGCGCCTCTTTAAGCAGTTTGCAGGGGAGCTTCGCCTGATGCGCCTTGCCGGAGCCGACGGGAACGTGGAGGTCTTTTACTTCTCCGCGTCGGACATCTCAAGCGATGATGTCGTTTTGGAAACCGAAAACGAACTCAACTCCACGCCGGCACAGAAGAGAAATATGATTCTTGAACTTCTTTCCACAGGCTTGCTGTCCGATTCGGAAGGCAAGATCGACGAGCGCAACAAGAGCAGAATTCTTGACCTTCTCGGATTCGGAAGCTTTGGTGACGTCAGCGACGTGACCGAGGCGCACAGAAAACGTGCGCTTGAGGAAAACTTGAACCTTGAGAAAGAGCTCTGTGAGGTTTCGGAATTTGACGACCACGCAATTCATATTGCAGAGCACACGCGTCACGTTCTTTCTGTTCCGAGAAAGAGCGCAAAGACGGTTGAACCGCGCTTTGCGGAGCATATCCGTGCGCACCGAACCTTTGCAGCGATGGAGACGACTGCGAACGGAAAAGACATGGAGGGATAAATCTGTGAAAGAAAAACAATTTGGAAAATTTACTTCAGCAGAGGCTTTGCTTGCGGCATATGCCGCGTTGGAGGCTGAGTTTACGCGACGCAGTCAGCGTTTGCGTGCGCTGGAGAGAATTTTGGCGGAAAATGCGGCGATGGCCAGCGCCGCACCCAAACAGGAGGCTTTGACAACCGAGAGCGAAGCTTGTGAGAAGGCAAATGAAACAGCTCACGTCGCATCGGAAGCGCCTCAGGCTGACAAAGAAGATTCTTTGGAACAGCAAAAGAAGGCGGAGGGGTCGGAGGCGTTTTTCGCGCGCTTCCCCAAAGCCCGCGCCTTTGAACGGGAGATTGCGGATGCCATTTCAAACGGAGAAGAGCCAATGGGGGCATATATCTCCGTTTTGGAAGTGAGATCTGACCCGAAAGAACTGCTTGACGACGCTGACTTTTTGGATCAGCACGTCTATGCGAGCGAACGGATCAAACAGCACGTGATCGCGGAGTACTTAAACGCCGTCAAATCGCGCGCTGTTCCCAAAACTGTCTCGGGCGAGGCGGGAAACTTCTCGGTTTCTGCGCCGATCAAACCCAAAACGCTGGAGGAGGCGGCGCGTCTTGCGCTGTTGCTCCTCGGAAAAGAAGGATAAGGAGAAAGAAAAATGGTATCTTTGACGACTGCGGATAACGCATTGAAAACTTTGTATCTCGGAGTGGTTTCCGAGCAGCTGAACACCAACATCAACCCGTTGCTTGCAAAGATCAAGCAGACGACGGCTGACGTTTGGGGAAAAGAAATTGTGAAGCTTGCACCGTATGGCGTGAACGGTGGTGTGGGCGCAGGAACGGAAGACGGAGCATTGCCGATGGCTGCATCCAATAATTACGCGCGCTTTACGAGTGAATTGAAAAACCTTTACGGAACGATCGAAATCACCGACAAGGCAATGCGCGCATCCGAAAATAACGCGGGTGCGTTTGTCAACTTGCTTAACGCGGAAATGGAAGGCCTCGTGAAAGCGGCAAGCTTTAACTTCGGAAGAATGCTCTATGGCGATGGCTCCGGAACGCTTGCAACAATTAGCGAGTCGATTCAGGGTGAATCTTCCACCATTAAGCTGACTTCCGTTCGCAACGTGATTGAAGGGCAGGTGATTGACTTCTATCGCGGGGGCACGAAGATTGCTTCTGCAAGCGGTGCGCGTATCATTTACGTCGATCGCAAGAACAGCAAGATCACCGTTGACAAGAAAATTTCGAGTGCGGCCGTGGGTGCAGGTGACGTCATCACCGTGCAGGGGTCGTATGGCAACGAGTTGACCGGACTCGGCGCAATTTTTAACACCAATAAGCCGCTTTACGGCCTTGACAGAAGTGAGCATCCTTGGATGACGCCGTACATGGACACTGAAGTGAAGAACATCGACGACATTTACATTCAGAAAGCGATTGATGATCTTGAAGAGACCGCCGGAAGTACGGTAGATTTTATCGTCTGCTCTGCGGGCGTAAAGCGTGCTTATCAGCATCACCTTGCATCGTTTGTCCGCAACATTGACGTGCTCAATCTTGCCGGTGGATTCAAGGCGCTTTCTTATAACGGTATTCCGCTCGTTTCGGATCGATTCGTGGGAGAGGGAACGATGTATCTTTTGAATACTTCCGAATTTGCATTGCATCAGCTTTGTG
>JAZNLR010000021.1:0-3097 GCA_045579195.1 Clostridia bacterium
CCTTCTCTTTGTTGGTTGTGCGCAGATTGCCTTGCTGTTTGCACCCTTTGTTTCGATGCTGTTCATCGTCATCAGCGTGTCCTTGCGGGTGACGTTGCTCTTTGGCTGGCTTCCTGCAATCATCACAGATGAAATGTCCATTTGGCGAGCCCTTGGGGCAAACTTTGCCGCTTTGAAGCAGAATTTCTGGCGGATTTTTTCGAATGCGATCGTGCTTGTTCTTTTGACCATCACAGGTCTTCTGATCGTCGCAGTCTTCACGATGGGAGCAGGGCTTTTGGTCATTGCGCCGGCTTCAGTTGTGATGTTCCGATGTTTTGCGTTTATTTCGTATTACGGGATTTCAGCCAAGCGATATTATGCGGATGAGGACCTTATCGTCACACCCGTTGAGAATGAATTTTCAAAACGGTATAATTCAATGTTACGTTTTGATAAATAAGCAGGTAAAAAAAACGCGCACGTTTTGTGCGCGATTTTTGCTTTTTATTGATGTTTTTTTCGGTACTGTCGGGGAGAGATCTTCGTGATTTGACGGAAGACGTTCGTGAAATAGTTGGAGTCATTAAAACCGACAAGGAAGGCGATCTGTGAAATCGAGAAGTGGGTTTCTCGCAGAAAGGACTTTGCCTTGTTGATGCGAATCTCGTTGAGGTACTGCATGATGGTGGTCTTGCGGTACTTTGAGAAAATGCGGCTTAAGTATGATCGGCTGTAATGCAAGGCATCGCAAATGTCGTGAATGGTGATCTTTCGGGAGTAGTTTTCAGAGATGTATTCAACGATCTGGGAATATATCTCATTTTGTTCGCTTGGGTCTTCTTCTTGATTCTTCACGAATTTGACGTAGAGAAGCTCAACCATATCTGCAAGGGGCAGAATGAGCGTTTTGAGAAGATCTTCGGGCGGAAGGGTTTCGGAAACCGAAGCGCGAAAAAGAGCCTGCATCTCGGTTTCGTTCAGGCCGAATTTTTTGGCTGTCTTTGCAATGCGAGCAAAGGACTTTTGTTCCTTGACGGAGTATGACGAGACGCTGATAAATCCAAGGCAGAGGTTTTCGTGCTCAATGCGGAAGACATGCTCACAGATTCCAACGTGACACATTCCGAAAAAGTGTTCTTCGTCTTTGAGTCGATTGCGGACCATTTTTTGATTTTCAACGCAAGTGATGTGGATGCGCCTATCCTTTTTGACGTAAAGGCAGAGGGGGCATCGATGCGTGTCGTAGGGGAACAGATGGTTGCGGAGAAAGAGTAAGGAACGGTCTAAACTACACAAAACGACATCAAGATTATGCTCTTTTTTCAAGAGCTTCATGTAGTTGCGAATCTGTAAAATCAAACCTTCCATATCAAAACCTCATTTTGTATACAATTTTATAGGTTTTTGCAATTATTTTCAAGGAAAATGAAAGAATATAGTGTTATTCTATCATTATAGGGATTTTTTGTCAAATGTGAAAAGGAGAAAAAGGAAATGCTGACAATTCGAAATGACTTTGAAGGCGCAAACATCATCATTGACGGCCTTGACGAGGCCGCAAAGACGGCTTCCGTTCGTCAAGACATTCGTGACAGCGGTGAATGGTGGTTTTTCTGGCGCTTCCGTGCGTCTTCTGACATCGACGCGACATATCGCTTTGTTTTCACTGATGGCGGGATTGTTTCCCGTTTCGGCCCTGCAATCAAGAAAGGGGAGGAGGATTGGCACTTTGAACCTGAAGTGTTCCGTTCTCACACCGAGTTTGAATATACATTCAAGGCGAACGAAGAGGTTGATTTCTCGTTCTGCATTCCATACTTAAGCGAGGATTTCGACAAATTTGCCAAGGAAAAAGGGCTTGAGCCCAAACACCTTTGCACCACCGAACGCGGCAGAGAGAACTTCTATTACCGCATCGGAAACCCTGAAAAGGATTTGCTCGTCTTCACGTGCCGCCATCACGCTTGCGAGGCGGAAGCAGAATTTGTTTTGGAAGGCTTGCTCACTCAGATCATTGAGAGCAACAGCTGCCTCAAAGAAATGTTCGACATCCTCATTGTTCCGTTTATGGATCTTGACGGTGTTCAGGATGGCGACCAGGGTAAGAGCCGTTTGCCGCACGACCACAACCGCGATTATATCGATGAACCGATCTATGCCTCTGTCCGTGCGCTTTATCAATTGACGGAAGGAAAGAAGATCGCAAACGCACTTGATCTGCATTGCCCTGCACGTTGGGGCGGAAGCCATAACTATGTGAGTATCACGGGAAACCCTTCTCCGCGATATGAACAGGAGAGAATCTTCTCGACGCTTCTTGTGAAGAATGCAAAGGATTGCACCATTCCGTATGACCCGAAGAACGATCTGCTCTTTGGAATGGGTTGGAACTGCGTTCCGAATCAGCCAAACTCCACGAATTGGTTTACAAGAAAGGGCGCAAAACTTGCGTTTACGTTCGAGATCCCTTTCTTTGGTGAACGTGAGATTCCTTATGGACAAGATGAACTTCGTGATTTCGGCAAGTGTGTTGCTGTTGCTCTCGAAGAATATGTGAAACTTTAAGCTCCCCGGAGGAAAAGATGAGAAAAAGTTTTTTGAAAGTAGTATCCATTCTTTTGCTTGTTGGTCTTCTCTTTTCGATGACCGCTTGCGGTGGTGGAGGCAGCGTGACGCCGCCCGACGAACCGGAAACCGATTCGGTCATTCCCGAAGGCGTTGATTGGTTGGGTGGAATGTGCTATATCCTGGAAGAGCGCAACTATGGCGGCTCGAATTACGATCTTGAGTTGGAAGCGCAGTTGATGAAAAACCTCGGCGTCAAGACCGTTCGAAACTGGATGCACATCACGCGCATGCTCAAGAGCCCGACTGAGATCAATGAAAAGGCTTGTGAGGATATGCACAAAGCACTCAAGGTTCAGATTGACAAAGGACTTGTTCCAATCGGCATGAGTCACACCAACTTCAATAAAGGAACTGCAATCTCCGGAAAACCGAAGAGGTCGGCATTTTCTGGATCTTATTACGTCACGTGGCTTGAGGATTACTATCAGTCTTGGTACACGCTTGTAAAAGAATTCCCCGAGGTAACTTATTGGGAGATCGACAACGA
>JAZNLR010000022.1:0-11309 GCA_045579195.1 Clostridia bacterium
TGCATATTTGTTTGTTAAAAAACTGCCGGCAGCAGCCATCACCGCTGGCGAAACAAAGTTCTCGCTGGCAATCAATTCAATATTCTCTCTCTGACGGCCAAGCTCTCTCTTCATAGCATCGTAAAGCTCAACATCGGCATCACGAATCGTCTTCAAATCAATCATTTCTGCACCTCATTAATTTTCTTTTGAATGGAGTGGCTTAAAAACCAAATGTTTCGTTAATTTTCGTCGCAAGCTGAGCTTTTTGCTTTAATCCTGTCTCTTTTGCGACAACTTCGCCATTTTTGAAATAAATCAAAGTGGGAATGCTCATAATGCCAAAGCTTCTTGCAAGAGCTTCACATTCATCGACATCCACCTTTGCGAAGACAACCTTTCCCTCATATTCAGCCGCAACCTGCTCAAAGATCGGTGCGAGCATCTTGCAAGGCCCGCACCACGTTGCCCAGAAATCCACGACAACAGGTTTATCAGCCTTCAACACAACAGACTCAAAGTTTTGATCGTTCAAATGCAACATTTCAAATTTCCTCCTGTTTCTTTTCAATAATTTTTAAAATTTTTGGGCAAAAGCCCTTTCTCTTTGCCTTTTTATCGAAAAACGCAACAATCACTGCACCAATGATTAATCCCGCAACACATGCAATAAACTGAAATGTTTCTTTCAGATGCAAAAGTACTGTAAGAATCAACCCGATGATCGCGGTAAAAAGTGGAATTAAGTATACAATGGCGGCGGCTTTCAAAACAAAAGCCGTCGGCATCTCAAGAAGTACGCGATCACCGACTTTTGCCCCAATCGCATTGTCAAGACAAAGATCCAGATGCGTGTCCTTCTTCTTAAAACCGCACATTCCGCAGTTTTCGCATGCTGATTTTTTCAGAATTCTAACGGTTGCGTTCTTCACATCAGCTGTAATTACGGTTGCAATTTCAGTCATTTTTTTCTCCGGAGATTGCGATGGAAAGTTCTTTCAACTGCTTATCACTGACCGGCGTCGGAGCTTCCGACATCAAACAGCTTGCGTTCTGAACCTTCGGGAATGCAATAACGTCCTTAATGGACTCCGCGCCGGTGAGCAACATGACGAGTCTGTCAAGACCAAATGCCAAACCGCCGTGCGGAGGTGCGCCATACTTGAACGCATTGACGAAGTAGCCGAAGTTTTCTTCAATCTGCTCATCCGTGAAGCCAAGCTGATTGAACATTCGCTTCTGAATTTCATTGCTGTGAATACGGATACTTCCACCGCCTGCTTCCTGACCATTTATAACAAGGTCATATGCCTTCGCACGAACACGACCGGGGTCGCTCTCAAGGTACGGCAAGTCTTCATCCATCGGGCTCGTAAACGGATGGTGCATTGCAACATATCTTCCCTCTTCCTCGCTGTACTCAAAGAGCGGGAATTCCGTCACCCAAAGAACGTCATAAACGCTCTTATCGATGAGGTTCATCTTTTCTGCAATGTGCAATCTGAGGGCCCCAAGTGCGGCATAAACGACAGAATCCTTGTCCGCAACAAAGAGAAGGACGTCACCTGTTTCAGCGTTTGCACGTTTCTTCAAAGCCGTGACATACTCATCATTCAAGAACTTTGCAAAAGAAGATTTCATGGTTCCATCCTCAGCAAAGTTGATCCAAGCAAGGCCCTTTGCCTGATAGGTCTTGACGAACTCTCCAAGGGCGTCGATATCTCTTCTAGAAAGCTTGGAACTTAAGCCCTTTGCATTGATGAGACGAACGCTTCCGCCTGCAGCAACCGTTCCAGTGAAGACCTGGAAGTCAATCAACTTCGAAAGATCGGAAACGTCAACAAGCTCAAGACCAAATCGCGTGTCAGGCTTGTCGCTTCCAAAACGATCCATCGCTTCTTGATACGTCATTCTGCGGAACGGATGCTGTAACGTGACGTTACCTGCATCCTTAAAGATGCGGGAAACAAGGCCTTCCATCACGCACATAACATCTTCCGTCGAACCAACAAAGGACATTTCCATATCGATCTGCGTAAATTCCGGCTGACGGTTCGCGCGAAGGTCCTCATCTCGGAAACAACGCGCAATCTGATAATAGCGGTCGAAGCCCGCAATCATAAGAAGTTGTTTGAAAAGCTGCGGAGACTGCGGCAATGCATAAAACTCACCGGGATGCACACGGCTTGGAACGAGATAATCTCGTGCTCCTTCCGGCGTAGACTTTCCAAGATACGGCGTTTCGATTTCCATAAAGCCGTTTTCAGAGAGATAGTTTCTTGCCGCGCGACAAATTTCGCTGCGGATCCGCATCGTATTTTGAAGAGTCGGACGGCGAAGGTCAAGATAGCGATATTTTAACTTCAAGGCTTCATTAACATTCAAATCATCCTCAATGATAAACGGAGGTGTCTCTGCCTCTGCAAAAATTTTCAACTCGCTTGCAACGACCTCAATTTCACCCGTTTTCAACTTCGGATTGATGTTTTCAGGCGTACGCAGACGAACTGTTCCCTTGACCCCAAGAACAAATTCATTTCGGATCGTACTTGCCTTTTCAAAAATATCTGCATGTTCAGCATTGTCAAAAACGACCTGAACGATACCCGATCTATCGCGCAAGAAGACGAAGATCAAACCACCAAGGTCTCTTCTTCTTCCGCACCACCCCATAACGGTAACTTCACTGCCAACGTCTTCTTTCGTCAGCGCCGTACACATATGCGTACGCTTCATTCCGGACAATAACTCAGCCATTGTTCATCTCTCCTTTTTCTGTTGCAAGTGTCTTTAAGTAAGTTTCAATTTCATTCAGCAGATGGAAGCTTTCTTCCCCTGTCTGCATATTCTTCAGTTTATACGTTCCGTTTGCGAGTTCATCGTCACCAATGACGATCACAAATGGTGCACGCAGCTTATCAGCGAACTTAAACTGCGCTTTGACACTTCTTCCAAGAACATCAAAGTCGGCCGAGATGCCCGCTTTTCTCAATCGATACACCAAAGACGTCACAAACTTCTTTGCGTTCTCACCGAGCGCTGCAACAAAGAATTGCGTCAATGGAGGTTGCGAAGGAAGAAGATTTAAATTCTCAAGAACGAGAAGCAAACGCTCAAGCCCAAGACCAAACCCAACGGCAGGCGTTGCCTTTCCACCAAGGTGCTCAAGCAACGTATCGTATCGACCGCCGCCGCAAACAGTCCCCTGCGCTCCGATTCCGTTTGAGATGAATTCAAACACGGTTTTGGAGTAATAATCCAAGCCACGAACGATTCTCGGATTCACCTTAAAGTTTACACCGCAATCCGTCAGGATGCCCTGCAAACGCTCAAAATGATCTTTACATTCATCGCAAATATAATCCAAAATCGAAGGTGCATTTGCATTGATCTTTGCACAAGCTTCAACTTTACAATCAAGAACGCGCAACGGGTTCTTTTCAAAGCGTTCTTGGCAGGATCCGCACATGTTTTCAAGATTAGAACGAAGGTAATCCTTGAGCGCAGCATTATACTTCATACGGCATTCTTTGCAACCAATGCTGTTGATGTTGACGGTCAAATCCGTGACTCCGAGTTTTTCAAAGAACGTCTTCGCAAGAAGGATCACTTCCGCATCCGTTTCAGGAGAAGGGCTTCCGTACACCTCGACACCAAATTGGTGATGTTCTCTCAAGCGACCGGCCTGCGGTTTTTCATATCGGAAAACCGGTGTGAGATAAAACATCTTCAATGGCAACACGTCCGTGTTAGCAAGGTTGTTTTCAATAAAAGAGCGGCCCACACCTGCAGTTCCTTCCGGCTTCAAGGTGATGCTTCTTCCAGCCTTGTCTTCAAACGTGTACATTTCTTTGTTGACAATATCTGTCGTGTCTCCAACACCGCGCAAGAACAGCTCTGTGTGTTCAAACGTCGGCGTGCGAACTTCTCGAAATCCAAAAATTCGGGCGGTATCTCTTGCGGCATCTTCAACATAGTGCCACAGATATGATTGTGAAGGAATGACGTCCTTCGTTCCTTTTGGGATGTTGATCATACTTCCTCTCTTCTCCTATCAAAGAATATACTTCTTCAAATCGCGCGATTTCATCGATTTTTGAATGTGTTGATCGACGTACGCGCTGTCTACGACAACTTCAATCAGCGGATAATCTCCGCCTGCATTGAAGGAAATATCCTCAAGGATGCTCTCCATGACGGTGTGTAATCTGCGCGCACCGATGTCTTCCGACGTATTATTCATCTCTTCCGAAATTGCCGCAATGCGTTCAAGGGCATCCATCGTGAACTTCAAATCAATGTTGTCCACACGGAGCAACGTTGCATATTGGACAGTGATCGCATTCTTCGGCTGGGAGAGAATCTTCACAAAATCATCCTTGCTAAGGCTGTTCAATTCAACAAGCACAGGGAATCTTCCCTGTAGCTCCGGGATGAGATCCGAAACTTTGGAAACGTGGAACGCGCCTGCTGCAATAAAGAGGATATAATCCGTTTGTATCGGGCCGTACTTCGTCATAACGGTGCTTCCCTCAACAATCGGAAGAATGTCTCTCTGAACGCCTTCACGCGAAACGTCGGGGCCGCTTCCCTTGCCTGCGCCCGCAATCTTATCAATCTCATCGATAAAGATGATTCCTTCATTTTCGGCACGGCGAATCGCCTCGGAATTTACGGTGTCCGTGTCAATCAGCTTGTCCGACTCTTCTGCAATGAAGATATTCATCGCCTCTTTCACAGAAAGCTTTCTGCGTTTCTTCTTTTTCGGAAAAAGATTTCCAAACATATCTCCGATGTTGATTTCCGCGCCCATTCCCGGCATAATCTCCAAGGATTTCGGTGCATCGTCAACTTCAACTTCGACCACATGATTGTCAAGCTCTCCCGAGCGAAGCTTTTGCATCAACTCATCACGAACAGTTGCCTCGGAAAGCGTGGAATCTGCTCTCAATTTTTCCTGCACCAAAACCTGAAGAATCTTCTTCTGAGCAATTGCGGTTGCCTTTGCGGAAACTTCTTTAAATCGCTCTTCACGAACAAGGCGAATGGACGTTTCAACGAGATCGCGGATCATAGACTCAACGTCACGGCCAACGTATCCAACCTCGGTAAACTTCGTTGCCTCAACTTTTACAAAAGGCGCTTTGACAAGCTTTGCAAGACGTCTTGCAATCTCGGTTTTTCCGACTCCGGTCGGGCCTTTCATAATGATGTTCTTCGGCGTGATGTCTTCTCTTGCACTATCGGGAAGCTGACTTCTGCGATAGCGATTACGAAGCGCAACGGCAACAGCACGCTTTGCCTCGTGCTGGCCAATGATATATTTATCCAATTCTGCGACGATTTGCATCGGTGTTAACAAATTCATTTCAAAACCTCCACGGTGATGTGTCCGTTCGTAAAGACACAAATGCTTCCCGCGATCTCAAGAGCTTTTCTCGCAATCTCCTCCGCAGGAAGATCGGTTTCATTGTTCAAAGCGCGCGCTGCAGCCAGCGCATAATTTCCACCGCTTCCAATCGCGCAAACGCCATCGTCAGGTTCAATCACGTCACCCTGACCGGAAAGAATCAAAAGCGTGTTTTTGTCAGCAACGATCATCATTGCCTCAAGCTTTCGCATCACCTTGTCATTTCTCCATAAGTTTGCAAGTTCAACAGCAGATCGCATCAAATTCCCGGAAAACTTCTGCAACATCTCCTCAAAACGTTCTGTCAACGTGAAAGCATCCGCAACAGAACCAGCAAATCCCAAAATAACGTTTCCATCATAGATACGACGAACTTTCACAGCATTCGCCTTAAAAATTACGCTTTCAGAAAGGGTCACCTGACCGTCTCCGGCAATGGCGGTGACTCCGCCTTTCTTTACAGCACAAATTGTCGTTCCCATTAAAGATGACATAATCAAAACTCCTTATATCAAAGATCGAACTCGGTTTTCACCTGTTCAATTGTCTTTAACGCACGCTCTGCATAGCGCGCATACTTCTCCTTTTTATCTCTCGGCGGATTCTCAATTGGTTGAATTATGCCGAAATTTGCGTTCATAGGCTGAAAATCAACTCCGGAATGCTGATCGATATATGCAATGATAGCACCGCACATTGTTTTTTGTGTGAAGTCGACAAAATCTTTTTCTTCCCAAACGCGAAGAAGCTGAATTGCAGCAACAATTCCAGAGCATGCAGATTCAACGTATCCTTCAACGCCTGTAATCTGCCCCGCAAAGAAGACCTTTTTCGTTCCACGCAAACGAACGCCGTGCTCCAAAATTTTCGGTGCGTTCAAGAACGTGTTTCTGTGCATAACGCCGTACCGCGCATATTGAGCGTTTGCAAGCGCAGGAATCATGGAGAAAACACGCTTTTGTTCCGGAAAAGTCAGATTTGTCTGGAAACCCACGAGGTTTAAAAGACTTTTATCTGCATTTTCACTTCGAAGTTGCAATACGGCATAAGGTCGCTTTCCGTCACGTGGATCTCTGAGACCAACAGGTTTCATCGGACCGAATCGAAGAGTATCCTTACCGCGCGTTGCCATAATCTCAATCGGCATGCAACTCTCAAAAACATCGCCTTTTTCAAAGTCCTTCAAAATAACTCGCTCAGCGGAGGTTAACGCCTCATAAAACGCGTCGTATTCCTCCTTGTTCATCGGACAATTGACGTAATCCCCGTTTCCTTTGCCATAACGATCGCCAATAAAATAGTGCTTCTCGTCGAGGGAATCACGAAAGACGATGGGTGCTGCAGCATCGTAAAAATGCAAGTGCTCGCTCCCCGTGATGCGTGCAATTTCCAATGAAAGTGCATCCGAGGTCAAAGGCCCCGTTGCAATGACCGTCCATTCATCAAGATCGATATTCGTGACCTCTTCACAGACGATTTCTATATTTTTGTGATTTTGAATTTCCCGTGTGATTGCCCCAGCAAAAAGATCTCTATCAACCGCCAATGCTCCGCCCGCATCAACACGCGATTCCTCTGCCGCACGCATAGTCAAAGAACCGAGTCTTCGCATTTCTTCTTTGAGAAGGCCGCAGGCATTCGTCACGTCTGCCCCTTTCAAAGAATTGCTGCAAACCAATTCTCCGAAGAGGTCGGAGTGATGCGCAGGAGACTTTTTCTTCGGCTTCATGTCCACAAGCTTAACCTGTAAGCCGCGCTCCGCAAGGCGAAAAGCGCACTCAACACCCGCAAGACCCGCGCCAATCACCGTGACGTCAGTTTTTCTTTTCATTCTGATAATCTTCCGTATGGCCGCAATCGCGATTGCTGCACTTCAGTTTCGGACCATTTTTAAACATCTTGACAACCATAAACGTTCCGCACTTCGGGCACTTCTTATCTGAAGGCATATCCCAGCTGATAAACTTACACTCAGGATATCCGGAACAGCTGTAAAAGAGCTTTCCTGTGCGAGAGGTACGCTTAACAACGTCTTTCCCACACTCAGGACATTTGGAAACAGCTTCGTTAACAGTTTTCGTATTCTTGCATTCGGGATAATTCGAGCACGCGAGGTACTTTCCGAACTTTCCGTTGCGAAGGATCATCTTCGACCCGCACTTTTCACAAAGTTCTTCGGAAACCTGCTCATCGAGACCTTTGATGTTCGAACAGTCAGGATAATTCGGGCACGCAAGGTACTTTCCAAACTTTCCATTCTTATAAATCATTTTTGCTCCGCACTTTTCGCAGATGACGTCAGATTCTTCAACTTCAAAAGGTTTCGTGTTTTTACAGTCAGGATAGGACGAACACGCATAATACTTTCCAAAACGCCCAGAGCGAATCAACATCGGCGCTCCGCACTTCTCACAAATGCGATCGGAAATTTCATCTCCATCATTCTGCGCAAGAGCGAGCTCTTTTGAGAACGGCGTGTAAAAATCGGCAACGATCTGATGCCAATCTATACCGCCTTCTTCGATGTCGTCCAGCTTGTTTTCCATATTTGCCGTAAATTCAACGTTTATAAATTCGTCGAAGTACTTCACGAGCAAATCATTCACGTCAAAAGCAACATCAGTCGGAATCAGCTGTTTTCCGTCTTTCGTCGTATATTCGCGCTTGATCAAAACCGCGATGATGGAAGCATACGTACTCGGGCGTCCAATGCCGAGCTCCTCCATCGTCTTGACAAGCGTCGCATCCGAATAACGCGGCGGCGGAGTCGTAAACTTCTGTTCGGTCTTAATCTCCTTGAGCCCCAAGGTTTTGCCGGTTTCAAGCTTCGGAAGTTTCGTCGACGTATCTTTGCTCTCCTTTTCTTCCTCCATCTCGTAAACCGCAGTAAAGCCCTTAAAGAGCAAGACTTTGCCGCGCGCCTGGAAACCATACTCCCCGGCAGAAATGCTCACGACCGTATTTGCATAGCGAGCCTCAGCCATCTGGCTTGCGATAAAGCGCTCATAAATCAACTTGTAGAGCTTATATTGGTTATTATCCACCTTACCCTTGATGCTCTTGGGAGTGACAGCAAGGGAAATCGGGCGAATCGCCTCATGCGCATCCTGCGCTGACTTTTTTGTCTTATAAAAATTTGGAGTTTTTGGCGCAAACTCACTGCCGAAATTCTCTTTAATAAACTCACGCGCGGAATCTTGCGCTTCCTTGGAAACACGAACGGAATCCGTTCTGATGTACGTAACCAATGCAAGTGGCCCTTCTCCAGGGATGTTGACACCTTCGTAAAGTTGCTGTGCAACGCGCATCGTGATAGGCGAAGAAAGCCCCAAGCGAATGGACGCATCTTGCTGAAGCGTACTTGTTGTGTAAGGTGCTGGAGCGTGCGTTTTCGTGACACTCTCTTTGATGTCATCAACGACAAAATCACGCCCCTCAATTGCGGCTAAAATCGCGTCAACTTCCCCTTTATTGCCAGGTTTGATCTTCTTTCCATTCTTGGTTGCAAGCGTTGCCTTAAAGACCAATTTCGGGTCAGAATCGCTCATCAAGAAGGCGGAGATCACCCAGTACTCAACGGGAACGAATTCGCGAATTTCACGTTCTCGCTCAACAATCAAACGAAGTGCCACAGACTGAACACGACCCGCGCTCAACTTATCTTTGATCTTCTTGCAGATCAGCGGCGAAAGCTTATATCCAACCAAGCGATCAAGGACGCGACGCGCCTGCTGAGCATCGACAAGATTTAAGTCAATCTTGCGAGGTTTCTCAAGAGCAGCCGTTACAGCACGCTTAGAAATCTCGTTAAACTCAATACGATTGCACTCTTCAACCGGCAAATTCAAAAGCGATGCTAAATGCCAAGAAATAGCCTCTCCTTCACGGTCCGGGTCGGTTGCAAGATAGACAGCACTTGCGCGTTTTGCCTTGCTTTTCAATCGCTTTAAGACGTCTGCTTTTGCGTCTGTCACAACGTACTTCGGCTCAAAGTTGTTCTTCACGTCAACGCCGAGAAATTTTTCCGGAAGGTCGCAAATATGACCACCCGATGCGTCAACGCTGTACTCTTTGCCCAAATATTTTTCAATCGTCTTCGCCTTCGACGGCGACTCGACTATGACAAGTTTCATTCATTCTCCTCCGTAAGCGAAAATTTCGGATTTAACTTATAACGATTTCCAGGCAGCCGCTTGATGACATCTTTTGTCTCAAGGATAGAAAGCGTTGCAATCAAGGCTCCAGCTGGAATTGAAGTGTATTCAGAGAGTGTATCCAAATGTAAAACGTCTACGCTCAAAAGCTCAAGAATCTGACGTTCCTGCGCATTCAAAACAATGTCGACTTCCTTTTCATAGAACTTGCTGTCGATCTCATATTGACGCGTTACATCATCCGGCGTCAACGCAAGCGAAGCAAATCCATTTCGCAAAAGCCTGTTTGTTCCAACACCACTTCTGCTGTCAATGTTGCTCGGAACGACGTAGAGCTCGCGACCGTATTTCAATGCAAAATCACCAACAGTGAGTGCATTGCTGTCTACACCTGCCTCAACGAGGAACGTCACCCTTGAGATTCCCGCAATCAAGCGATTTCGAAGTGAATAATGATAATTGCGGATCCGTTCTGACGGACGGAATTCGGAAATCAACAAGCCCTTTTCCGCAATTTGATTTGCAAGGCGCTCGTTCGCAACGGGAGAAATGCAGTGAATTCCACCGGGAGTGAAACAGATCGCCTTTCCGTCGTTGTCAAGCGCAGCTTCCATTGCAAGTCGCTCAATTCCGTCACCAATGCCTGAAACGACTGTCAGCCCTGATTCAACGAAATCGCGAACGAACGATTCTGTCACGTCTTTTCCATAAAGAGAGTTCGTTCTCGTTCCAACAACCGAAATACACTGTGTCGTCAAAAGATTTACGTCACCTTTGTAATACAAGACCAACGGTGGATCGTCTTCATCCAAATTCCTCAAGAACTCAGGAAAACGCTCGTCCAATATGGTGATATACTGAGCACCGGTGCGCTCCAAAAGGAGTTCTTGATTTTCAAGAAAACTCTCTGTTCTTCCTGCAGCAAGAAGATGGATCTCATCTTGAGAACAGAACGTTGCAAAAGAATCGACGAGCTCATCAAAATGATCAAACAATTCTCTTGGTGACTCGACAAAAGAAAGCATCATCGTCTTCTTTCGAAGAGAGATTCCCGAAAAACTGTCTAACCAAAAGATGATTCTGTCATTTCGATCGTGATTCATGTCAGCTCCAATATTTTCTGTCGAGCATGCGGTACTGAATGGCTTCTGCAATATGCTCGGGTGCGATCTTTTCTTTGCCATCAAGATCTGCAATGGTGCGCGCAACCTTGATAATTCTGCTTCTTGCGCGTGCAGAAAGTTTCAGTTTTTCAAAAGCAGCACGTAAAATGTTATCCGATTCCCTTGAGAGCGCACAGAATTTTTTCAATTGTCTTTCGCCCATATCCGCATTGCAGGACATTCCGTCTTCAATGAGACGCTCACGCTGAATCGCACGCGCAATGTCAACGCGTTCTTTGATGGCTTTTGACGGCTCTTCAGGCGTTTCCGAAACGAGATCGATATATTTCACGCTGTCCACTTCGACCTGGATATCGATACGATCAAGCAGCGGACCGGAAAGTTTTGAAACATAATTCAAAATCTGACTGTGCGTACAGCGACATTCATTTTCAGAAGATCCAAAGTTACCACACGGACAGGGATTCATGCTGGCAACCAGCATAAAACTCGCAGGATACTCAATGGACTGCGCCGCACGAGAAACGGTGATCTTTCGATCCTCAAGCGGTTGACGAAGGGTTTCCAATGTCGCACGCGTATACTCCGGCATTTCATCCAAAAAAAGAACGCCGTTGTGCGCCAAGCTGATCTCCCCCGGGC
>JAZNLR010000023.1:0-6709 GCA_045579195.1 Clostridia bacterium
GTGTCACCGTTTTGGACGTTCCTCCAAAATATCTCTCGACGAAGTCGGATGAGACTTTGCGAGCAACTCTGTTATAAAAATAAAATCGTGTCCATTTACTTGGGCACGATTTTTTATGTCTGCAAAAGGAAAAGTTCAAAGTCAATTTCCGTGGTGAGCGTCTCGTTTGAAAGGAGGCGCTCAATACCTTCTTTGGGGCTTTTCCAAAAGTAAGGCGTCATTTTTAAGAGATCTTCGATCTGTTCGCCTTGCAGCGTAATTTCATAAGAGATGCGTTCGTGTGCAACTGTTTTCAGAGAGAATGCGTGTCTGGCAGGGGGATTTTCACGAACGACGTCGTAGATCCCTGCTTTCAAACCGTAGAGATGGCGAACGGAAGGAAGCGCGAGAAGGAGAAATCCTCCTTTTTTGAGGACGCGCAAGAATTCTTTTTCGTCGGTGGGTGCAAAGATGCTCACAATTGCATCCAAAGAGTGATCGGAAAAGGGTAACGCGTGAATGCTTGCAACGGCAAAAGAAATCTGCTTTACATTTTTGGAGGCGCGCTTAATTGCCTCTTTTGAGATGTCTATGCCAAAAACAGAGGCATTCAGCTCGCGGGTTTCTTCCAAGATCTTCTTTGTGTAAAATCCCTCGCAACAGCCGGCGTCCAAAATGGACCCATTTTTTTTGAGAACGCCTGCAATCATCTTTGCAATGCGCTGTTGTAAGGGATCGTAAAACCCTGCGTTCAGGAACTGCGTTCGGGCAAGCACCATTTGCCTGTCATCTCCCGGGTGGGAGGAATGCTTTTGATTTGCGAGAAGAAGATTGACGTATCCCTCGGATGCGCAGTCATAAGAATGATTCTTTTCGCAACGAAAAGCGTGTCCTTCGCGTGTTAAAGGTTTTCCGCATTTTGGGCAAGAAAAGTGCATGAGTTTCTCCTAAATTCCTTTGACAACAGCATATCACAAAATCGCTCAAAAAGCAACGTTCCACAAATTACAAAAAGGGACAATCTCTTTCGGAATAGGACAAATTTTTCGCCGCATAGGATAGAGCATTAATAAAAAGGCGGGGAATTTTGATGTTTTTTGACGGACTTTTGTATTTCTTTAATCGGGTGTTCTTCTTTACGTCATACGTTGCAAACAAGGGCTCGTTTCCACAGCCGTTGACGCTTGAAGAGGAGAAACTTTGTCTTGAAAACGCGCGAAAAGGGGACAACGAGGCTCGGGAAACCCTCATTCGTCACAATCTTCGGCTTGTTGCCCACATCGTGAAGAAGTATGCCGGGGCATCCGAAACAGATGATCTCATCTCGATTGGATCGATTGGACTTATCAAGGCGATCAACACCTTTGAGTACGGAAAAGGAACGCAACTTGCGACCTATGTTGCGCGCTGTGTGGAAAATGAGATCTTAATGCACCTAAGAACGCTGAAGAAGTTCCGAAACAATGTTTCGCTGTATGAGTCTGTCGGGATGGATAAAGAAGGAAATGAGCTCGTTTTGATGGATCTTCTCTCAGCGCCGGAGGAAAGTGTTTTTGCACAGGTGGAAACAGGGATCCAGAATGAGAAATTTTTGAGGGTCGTTAAAGAGAATCTGTCAGAGCGTGAGTTTGAAATTATACGCATGCGGTATGGTCTTGGAAACACGCGAAGGTACACACAAAAAGAAGTCGCAAAAAAGATGGGAATTTCGCGCTCCTATATCTCGCGCATTGAAAAGAAGATCGTGGAAAAACTTCGCCTTGCAATGCGGAGGGAAGATTATTTCATTTGATTATTTTGCGTGTTCTAAACGAGCTTGTCTTTTCATAGAGTAGTTTTAGAAAATCTCAAAATGAGACGGAGGGTAGTATGAAATACGACGAAATCAGCATTGCACAGTGTGAATGTATGCCGAACGAAGAACATAACGTGGTCGTCACGCGGCGTGTTCGAGGAAGAAGGAAGCGCACAAAAGAAGCACAGGAAAAGAAAACCGGGCTTCTTGACTTTGTCATCTTGCAAACGGGAATTGCAATCGGCATCTTGTTGGTATTTTTAAGCATTAATCTGATTGGAACGGACATCAATGCACGCGTGACGGAAACGGTTTCCAACATCATTGGGTACGTCAGCGGAACGCAAGCAGCTCTCCCGACGTGGAATGTGACGTTATGAGTTTCAGGTCGATCAAGTTGCACCCTCTGCTTTTTGCGGTCGGGTGCATTTTTATTTTGTTAGGGCAAGGTGTGCTCTTTCTCATCTACATGCTCACCGTTCTCTTTCACGAGTGGGCGCATTCGTTTTGCGCTGCGCGCCTTGGCGTGTCGTTTGGGAACTGTGTTCTCTTTCCGTTTGGTGGTGCAGTGAACGGAAATTTGACTTCTGTGCGTCCAAAAGACGAGGTTATGATCGCACTTGCGGGCCCGCTTGCAAACATCCTTGTTGTTATCGTCCTGTTTGCGCTCTGGTGGGTTTTTCCTGCCATCTATCCATTTACGGAGGCGTTTGCGTTTTCCAATCTCGCAACGGCGATCGTCAACTTTTTGCCGGCTTATCCCTTGGATGGCGGCCGCGTCGTCTTTGCAATCTGTTCCGAGAAGATCGGAAGGAAAAGAACGATGCTTTTCTTGCGAAGTCTTGGGGTTGCGTTTGCAAGTATTTTTCTCTTTTCCTTTTTCTTCACGCTCTCGACGCGATTGAACGTGACGCTCTTGATGATGGGGGGCTTTCTATTGGTGGGGGCATTTTTTGATTTGCGGGGGGATTACTGCAAGGAGGAACTGTTCACGCGAACACTTACCGCAAAGATTGCAAACGGCCTTTCTGTGGAGCGTGTGATGCTTTTGGAAACGGCAACCATTCTTGATGCGATGCGAAATTTGAAAAAAGGAGTTTTCATTGAGTTTTCAGTCGTGGATCAAAACTTTGAGTCGAGAGGAACGTTTACACAAAATGATCTCTTTTGGCGTGCAGGAGAAATGCGTCCGACAGAATCAATTTTGAAGGTCCTTGAAAGTGTAAAAAAACAGTCGAAACAGACAATTTGTGAAAAAAAGTGCTAAGCTTTATCCAAAAATTACTATTCAAGAATGAAGATGCGTGCTATAATGAAAGCAACAAATAAAAGGAGACTTTTTTGTTTTGACACCGAGAGAACGTTTTGAAAAAGCAATGAACTATGAAACGCCGGACCGTTTGCCGACCGCGCACATTTGCTGGCAGCCGTACGTTGCGGAAAAACTGCGCAAACACTTTGGTTTGAAGGCTGCTTACGAAGTTTTTGATCATGTTGGCTGTGATATGGTGTTATATAATGCACCGTTTGTCGGTTGGGAGCTGAAGCGATTTGAAGACGGCCGCAGAGAAGATATGTGGGGCGTCATTTGGGATCGTTTGCCGAAGGGCGCAGAGATTACGTACGAAGAGTCTGTTTATAAGCCGCTTGAGGACATTGAGGACCTGGAAGAGATTAAGAAGTTCCGTTTCCCAACGGCGGAGATGTTTGATTATTCTAAGTTTGATGCTTTCTGTGAAGCAAATAAGGACAAGGTCATCACCATCGGAAGCGCCGGCGGACTTGACTTTATGAACGGAACGGCGTTTGCACGCGGCGTGGAGCAGGTGTATTGTGATGTTGCGTTGGAAGACGAGGTATATCTTTACATCATCAAAAAGCGTTTTGAAATGTTCTATGGATATTTTGAGCGCCTCTTGCAGGAGGGTAAGGGAAGAGTGGGCGTCGTGTATGTCGGCGATGACCTCGGAACGCAGGATCAGCCTCTTGTTTCGCCCGAAAAGTTTATGAAACTCTTCGGTGAATACTATAAGCAGGTTTTCGACCTTGCGCACCGCTATGGCGCACGGACGATGATGCACTCCTGCGGAAGCATCGTTTCCCTGATCCCAACCTTGATCGAATGCGGTCTTGACATCCTTGAAGGAGTTCAAGTGGATGCAAAGGGAATGGATATCGAAAGCTTGCACGCAAAGTTCTATAAAAAGATTGCATTCTGCGGATCGGTTTCCGTTCAATCCACGCTCTGTTCGAAAGACGTGAATGACGTCGTGAAAGAGGTTGAAAAGAGAAAGGAACTCTTCAAAGAAGGGGGAATGATCATCGGCCCTTCCAACGCTCTGCAGGCAGATATGTCGTGCGAGAATTTTGAAGCACTTTATAAGACCGTTGGTTCGTTTTAAAGGAGTAAGAAGATGACCGGAAAAGAACGCTTTGAAGCGGCTGTGACGTATCAGTCACCAGATCGCTTGCCGGTTGCATTTGTTCGTATGCAACCGTACGTTGCGAAGAAGCTCTATGCTTATTTCGGCGTTTCCAACAACGAGGAGCTCTTTGATCGCCTTGGCTGTGACACAATTTCGTATCACGCGCCCTTTATTGGATGGGAGCTTAAGCGCTTTGAAGATGGAAGCTGGGAAGATATGTGGGGAACGGTCTGGGATCGTTTGCCAAAGGGTGCGGAAGTCACGTATGACGAGCCTATCTTTCTGCCGTATGCCGACGTTGAGGAGTTGGAGGAGATCGAGAAATTCCGCTTCCCGACGGCGGAGATGTTTGACTATTCCAGGTTTGATGCCTTTTGTGAGGCCCATAAAGACAGGGCGATTGCAATCGGTGGCGGCGGATACATGGACTTTATGAACGGAACGGCGTTTGCGCGCGGTGTTGAACAGGTGTATTGCGACGTTGCATTGGAAGATGAAGTGTATCTTTACATCATTCAAAAGCGATTTGAGCTGTATTATGGCTATTTTGAGCGCCTCCTGCAGGAGGGCAAGGGAAGGGTGAGCATTGTGTACGTCGGTGATGACCTCGGAACGCAGGATCAGCCTCTTGTTTCGCCCGAAAAGTTCAAAAAACTGTTTGGAGGATACTATAAGCAGATTTTTGACCTCGCGCATCGCTATGGCGCGCGCACGATGATGCATTCCTGCGGGAGCATCGTCTCCCTGATCCCGACCTTGATCGAGTGCGGGCTTGACATTCTTGAGGGCGTTCAAGTTGACGCAAAGGGAATGGAGATTGAGAGCTTATATGAGAAGTTTTATCGGAAGATCGTTTTTTACGGTTCTGTTTCCGTGCAAAAGACTCTCTGTTCGCCCGACAAAGAGGAAGTTGTTGCTGAAGTTGAGAAGAGAAAGAAACTCTTCAAAGAGGGAGGAATGATCATCGGTCCTTCCAATGTTTTGCAGGCGGATATGCCGCCGGAAAATCTGGAGGCCATGTGCCGTGCGGTGGGATCTTTCCGCGAATAAGAAAAATAGAAAGAGCGTTTGCATGAATGCAGACGCTCTTTTTTTCTTTACAAGGAATTGATTTTGTGTTAAACTATACATAATATGATAAGAAAATATAAGGGCACAGCTAAAGCGGCAGTGGGGAAGGAAAGAACGGAAAATGTTTCCGCTCCTGACTTTTGTTACCGTTTTTAGCTCTTTTTTTATGTGTACACATTGTTTAGAATCGAAAAAAGAGGACGTTTCATGCAGAATTTGAACGAAAGAATTGAAGAACTTTTGTTGCGTGTTTCCAAGCCTGCACGATATAGCGGTGGGGAATATAACACGCCGAATATGGACAAGCCGGGTGCGGCGCGTTTTTGTATGTGCTTTCCGGACGTTTATGAGGTTGCAATTTCCAACCTCGGGACGCGCATTCTCTATCATTTGCTGAATGATTCGGAAGATCTTCTTGCCGAACGTTGTTATGCACCGTGGGAAGACATGGGAAAACTTCTTCGCGAAGAGAAGTTGCCTCTCTTTTCGCTTGAGACAAGAAGTCCACTTTCCTCGTTTGACACGATTGGCTTCTCCTTGCAGTATGAAATGTGCTATACCAATGTTCTCTATATGCTCGACCTTGCAAACATCCCGTTTTATGCGAAGGATCGCGGCGAAAAAGATCCGGTTGTCGTCTTCGGTGGTCCGTGTGCTTGCAACCTTGAGCCGATGGCGGACTTTGCAGATGCTATTTTGATTGGAGATGGCGAAGAAAACCTTCCTGCGTTTTTGCGACTTCAGGCAAAGTGTAAAAAAGAGGGAAAGAGCAAAGCTGAATTTTTGAAGGAGGCAGCCTCAATCGACGGCGTATATGTTCCGACTGTTGTCTATCCGGAATATGATGAAGAAGGAAAATTGGTCGGATTTTCGGGAACTGTTAAGAAGGCAACCGTGGACTTCGACACGGCCTATTATCCTGAGAAACCCCTCGTCCCGAATATTGAAGCCGTGCACGACCGCGGCGTTTTGGAGCTGTTCCGCGGCTGTCCGCGCGGTTGTCGATTCTGTCAAGCGTGCTTTACGTACCGACCGCTTCGTGGTCGCTCTGCGGAGAAGCTCATCGAGCAAGGGAAAAATGTTATCTGCAATACGGGCTTTGACGAACTCTCATTAAACAGTCTTTCCACCAGCGATTATCCGGAGCTGAAAACATTGATCTCGGGCTTGAAGGAAGAGGGGGAAAAGAAGCGCTTTACGCTTGCATTGCCGTCTTTACGACTCGATAGTTTTGAGGAAGGTTATGCGGAGATGTCGCGCATGAGTTCACTGACGTTTGCGCCTGAGGCTGGAACACAGCGACTTCGCGACGTCATCAACAAGAATGTTACAGAAGAGGATATCGAAACGGGAATGGCAAACGCATTCCGCGCAGGATACACCTCCGTCAAATTATATTTTATGATCGGTCTTCCCACTGAAACGATGGAAGATGTCA
>JAZNLR010000024.1:0-5944 GCA_045579195.1 Clostridia bacterium
TGTGCTCGCTGAGCAAAAATATCCAAAATCAACGTCGTCCGATCGACGATCGGCAACTCAAAAAGCTCTTCAAGACGGTTAATTTGAGAAGGTGTTGCATCCCAATCCAAAATGATCAAATCCGCATCCAAAGAGTGAGCAATTTCTTTCAGTTCTTCAATTTTTCCGCTTCCGATCAACGTTCCGGGATGAATGCTGCGACGCTTTTGCAATGTAGAGCCAACAACAGTTGAACCAGCAGCTCGCGTCAATTCCTTCAACTCTTCCAAAGAAACGCGTGCATCCGTTCGTTCCGGCAAGTCAATTCCGATCAAATAGCACTTTTGAATTTCTGACATATATCAATCCTTATCTCTCAATTTGACCTGTGTTGCAGCATTTCTTCGTGCGTCATCGCTGATTGCAGCGTAGTGTTTCTTTGTTGTGTTAACATCGCTGTGGCCAAGGACATCAGCAACAATATAAATATCTCCGGTGGCGCGATAAAGCGACGTACCATAGGTGCTACGAAGTTTATGAGGTGTAATCTTTTTCATCGGGGAGACAATTTTTGCGTATTTCTTGATCAAATTCTCAATTGCACGAACACCCATTCGCGTTTTTTGACGGGATAAGAACAAAGCATCACCGCTGTTTTCGCCAACATGATTGGGGCGTTCATCTTTGATATACGCTAAAATCGCGGATGCAACTTCATCCGAGAAGTATAAAACTACACGATTTCCGCCTTTTCGAACAATCGTAAAACCATTCACATCAAAATTAATATCACTGATGTTGATTCCAACCAACTCACTGACACGGATCCCAGTGCCCAAAAACAGGGTAAGGATCGCAGTATCACGAAGGCGTGTCTTCGAGTGCCAAGATTGCTGATTTGACGTCAAATTATCGCCATATTCGGCCTCATTTAAGATCTTAACAACTTCGTCAACTTCAAGGCGAATAATTTCACGATCATGAAGCTTTGGCATTGCAACCTTGGATGCAACATTTTGTTCTATTTTATTACGATTATACAAGTACTTGAAGAAACTACGAACAGCAGCGAGTTTGCGTGCTTTCGCGCGCTCACTGTTCGTATAGACCTTTCCATCACGTTCATGATAGTTTAAGTGGTTCATATAGTACTCTATCTGTTCGGATTTTACAGAATTCAGGTCAAAAATCGTGAAATTCTTTGAATTTTTACCCGAAAATTCAAAACATTCTGTATAAAGATACTCAAAAAAGGTGATTAAATCGTAAGCATACCCAACGCGCGTCAAAATTGAAGTGTTGTTTTCAATCCCAACAAAGAAATCCACGCAAAAAGACGGCAAAAACCGAACCAATTCCGCCAGTTTTCTACGATATTTGATCTCACGATCACGATAGTAATTTGAATCTTGATTGCGTGCCATAAAAACATCCTAAAGTTTTCTTAAATACAGTATAACACATTTTTATATAATATTAAAACGAATCCAAATTTATCTTAAAATATTTTTAAGAATTCAAAATTGTAAGAATTTTTGAGTTTTGACAAAAAAACTTCAATTCTCCTCTTATACGTCATTTATATGCAGTCTAACTTCGTAAAAGCTGTGTTTTACGAATAAAGAAATATTTTACTCTTTATCATCCCCTATATTTTTCTTTAAAAATCCGAATCAAAAATTCAAAGAACATTTTAATTTCGTTTCTTTTCACTTTAGACAAAATTCTCTATTCTTTTCAGAAATCATTTTCATAGAGTACTTGACAATCCGTGTATTATCAATTAAAATACTACTATAAGTATATTACAGGAGTTTTTATGGGATCCAATATCAGCAGCGATTATATTCGTGGACACGTTGACATCATCATCTTAAAAGCTCTTTCTGTTCAGGACCGTTATGGTTATGACATTATGAAAGAGGTCGAAAAAAGAAGCGCCGGTCAATATGTTTTGAAACAGCCCACCCTATACAGCTCTTTAAAGCGCTTGGAGGCGCAAGGCTTTATCCGCCCATATTGGAGCGAAGAAGCAACGCACGGTGGCCGCAGAAAGTACTTTACCCTCACCGATCTTGGTCGTCAACACGTCAATCAGAACCTGGTAGAGCTAGAGTACTCACAGTCTATCATCAATCAAATTGTTGCTGACAATCCGCAACCGACTGAAGAAAAAGTTGATGCTATTCAACTGAAAATTGAAGAAAAGGTTGAAGATGTAAAGACTGTTGAAGAAGTCGAAAATAAGGTCGAAGACGTTAAACTTGAGGAAAAAGTCGAAGAATCACCTGTTCCTTCCCCTGTTTCTCAAGCTATTGAACCAGAACCTGCTTTTGAGTCGAAAATTTTGACGCAGGAATCTGTTCTTAAAAATGAAGAGCTTATTGAACGAAAAAATGTTTTTGCAACGGAACCTCAACCAACGACTGACGAGCCGCGCATCTTAAAGGTTGACCGCCCCGTCGTTTCTTATCAAACAGAACGTACTGATTCCGGAAATGTTGTTGCATATCAAAAGACCGAGTATGAAACCGTTCGTTCCGAAAACAACATTCTTTTGCAATCCCCTCACACAACTAATTTACGATCTTTAACGGCAAAAGCCATCGATGAAAATGAGGTTTCAACGCTAAAGAACGAAGAGCTTTCAAAAGATGACATTCTTGTCACGTTAAAGAGAACTGAAAAGGTCGAAGAGCAAACCGAACAGTCTGTTATTCGCGTTTCAGCAGCAGATTTTCTCTTCAATCGCATTCAGCAACCTGCTGTTGAAGAAGTTGCTGCAACGTCTGCAACGCAAGATGTTGAACCCATCCAACCAAAAAAGGAAACTAACGACGAGATCAATTATCGAAACAAACTCGGCTCAATGATCTCCGAAAATACGGTTGCCAAAGAGGAAACACCGGTTGTTCGTATTGCAGAATCACAACATCGCGAACCCCCGAAGGATACGTTTAAGATTCCTGAGCCGATTCAGTTGAACTACCCCATCAATTATACGAGTCTTGAAGAACAAACCTTAGATTCCGGCTATTACTTCAAGGGATACAACAAAGAGGCTTCCTCTCCCCGAGGCGATCTTGTTTTGATCAACAAAGTCAAGTTCTTCTCAATGTGGATTCTCTTTGCTGTCATGGCGTTGGAAATTGCCCTGTTTGCGATTATTTTTGAAAGTAAGGTTTCTGCAGGAACTTTATATTATTGCGTCTTAGGGCTCATTTCTCTGCTTGTTCCGGGCATTGCAACGTACCAATTTGCTCTTAAACCGGATTATAAGATTAAGCCTCTTTATTCTTTGAGTTCGATGATGTTCAAATGCATTATTCGTCTTGTCGAGATTCTAGCATTGTTTGCAGCATTCATTCTGATTGCTTCAATTTCTCTGCAAGATCCGAAGGAATTCCTGCCCAAAGTTGTTCTTCCGATTGTTCTTGTTTTAAATTACCCCATCGGAATCGGCATCTTCTATGGAATGCTCAAACATCCGATCTTCAAAATTTAATTAAAAAAAAGGAACCTTCAAACGAAGGTTCTTTTTTAATGCTTCTTTTTTATTACTTTTGATATCCACTCGTCAATTTTGTTCCCATATCGAACGGCGATATAAAAGAGAATAAGTGTTCCCAAAATGAGAACTGCCCAAATCAAAATCCCCCACCATTCAGTTATTGGAACCATGTCAAACATAAATGACGTAGAAAAAATAATGATTGACCTAGAGATCAACATTACAATGATGAAGTATAAGTACGGCATTGTGGTAAGCCCGGAAATGAAGCAAAGCGCATCATCCGGAAAGAACGGAAGTAAAAACATCACGGTCAATGCATACTTATCTCTCCCCTTAATCATCCGCAAACACTTATCATATGTCTCTTCGCCAATCAACCAAATGACAATCTTATGCCCGAGCTTACGACCGATCCAAAAAGCAATTGTGGAACCACAGAGAATGCCGAAAAGGCTTAAAAATGACCCAAATAGATAACCAAACAGACTCGCCCCAACGCCCGTCAAAAGCGCGGACGGAATAGGTAAAAATAGGACTTGAAAAATCTGCAATAAAACGAACACAATGCTTGAATACGGCTGAATCTTCAAAATCATTTCTTGAAGCGCTTCTTTTGAGCTCATTTTATACAATAGTCCGGATCGCTCGATGATAAAGAGAAAAACAGCAGCCATTGCAATCAAACTAACAGCCGTGAAGATACTTTTATAGACAACTCCCTTCTCTTTTAATTTGAAAACAATCCAAAGAATGCCTGCGGATACCAACAGGATCACATAAAGAGACAGCAATAACGCTTCGTGCTTCTCAACAAACGAATTCTCAAAATTGACGACAAACAAGATGCCAAACAACAGTGCTGCAAGCAAAATCATTGCGTTAATGATATATTGTAGCGTCTGCTTTACTCTTTCATTCATAAATTAGTCCACAATTCTTTCGATTTCAGAACGTGCAAGCTCATCACAACGATTGTTGAGTTCATTATCGCTGTGCCCTTTTACTTTCACCCATTCCACCTGATGACGAGCAAGCTCAATCAAAAGCGCCTTCCAAAGGTCTTGATTTTTAACACTGTCTTTTCCTGCCGTCTTCCAATTGTTCTTTTTCCAAGATTCGATCCAACCTTTTGAAAAGGCATCAATTACGAGCGCAGAATCGCTGTACACCGTCACTTTGCATGGCTCTTTCAATGCTCGAAGCGCTTGAATGACGGCAAAGATTTCCATTCGATTGTTGGTCGTTTCTCTATTATATCCCGAAAGCTCTTTTTGAATTCCACGATAAACCAAAATCGCAGCCCAACCTCCGGGCCCCGGGTTGCCGGAGCAAGCACCGTCTGTATATATATCAACCCTTTTCATTTATATTCCCATCAATGTTGAAATTATTCGAAAGCTCTTGAGAGCGATTATAACAAGCGGTCATTCCTTCAGCAATAATTGAAGAAAGACCCTTTTCTTCAAAGCAATTGATTGCCTGAACAGTCGTGCCGCCCTTGCTGCAAACTCGGTCAATCAAAATCTCTAACGGCACATCCGAGGCCTTTACAGACTCAACGGCACCGATCAGCGTTTGCAGAGTCAGTTTCAAAGATTCCTCTTTGGAAAGCCCAAGCGCAACACCTTGATCACTCATCGCCTTGATAAAATAGTATCCATACGCAGGACCGCTTCCACTAACCGCAGTGACAGCATCCAACATCTCTTCTTTAACAAACAGAACTTCTCCGACCGAAGAAAAGATTCTCTCAACGAAATGCATCGCCTCTTTTGCGCAGTCGGATTCGGCAATTGCAGTCATCCCGGCACCAACAACTGCAGGAAGATTTGGCATACATCGAATAACTTCACCACCCATTTTCCTTGCAATCACTGCCGTCTTAACGCCAGCCATAATGCTGATAAATGTGCAATCACTTGACGAACACTCATCATTCAATCCTGAAAACGCCTGAGGTTTTACAGCGAGAAGAACATAACTACACTCCGAAATGAGCTCTTTCGCGCTTTTTACGGTCTTAAACCCAAGTTTTTCCGCATCTTGAATCTTTGATTGATCAATGTCATAAACGCAAATTTCAGAGCATTTTAACAGCTTAGACTGAATAATTCCGCGCAAAATTGCGTTCGCCATATTCCCAAAGCCACAAACGCCAAATTGAAACTTTTTTGCCATTATTTTTCCCTCAACTTTGAGTTCGCTTATTACGTACATTTTAGCCTTTTCCACTCTATTTGTCAATCGCACATCACGCAAAACAAAGAATAAGAGTGCTAATTAGTGTTTGCTTAAAAAATAAAAAAAGAGGAAAGTCAAAAAACTTCCTCTTTTGGCAGGGGAGACGCGATTCGAACACGCAACCTACGGTTTTGGAGACCGCTACTCTACCGTTGAGCCACTCCCCTAAGCAACGTTAATAGTATAATTAAAAAAGCAAAACTAGTCAAG
>JAZNLR010000025.1:0-7270 GCA_045579195.1 Clostridia bacterium
GGAAATCGTGGCCCTTTGCGATCATCTGCGTTCCGACGAGAACTTGCGCCTCTCCATTTGCAAACGCGGAGAGAATCTTAGCGTGACCTTCTTTTGTGCGCGTTGTGTCATTGTCCATTCGAAGGATCTTCACTCCCGGGAAAAGCGCTTCAATTTCGCTTACGATGCGCTCTGTGCCGATCCCGCTTTGCTTAAAGCACGTCTTTCCGCACTCAGGGCAGACCGTCGGAACCGCGTATGATGCGCCGCAATAATGACACTTGAGCGCATTTTCATCCTTGTGGTAAGTCAGTGAAACATCACAGTCCGCGCAAGTCGCAACGTACCCACAGTCGGTACAGCGTACGATGCTCGCAAAACCGCGGCGATTGAGAAAGAGCATCGCCTGATTGCCCTTTTCCAAACAGTTCTTCAATTCCGCGATCAAGAGGTCAGACAGAATCGCCCTTCCCGAAGCGGCAAGTTCACGGCGCATATCCGCGACGATGAACTCCGGCATTTTTCGTTTGTTGATGCGCTCGGGCAGATGAATGAGCTTCATTTCCCCTTGCTTTGCCCGATGGTACGTTTCCACCGAGGGAGTCGCGCTCCCCAAAACAAGGGTTGCGCCCGAAAGGCGACGGCGCTCTTCCGCAACCTCCAAGGTTGCATAGCGCGGCGCGGTTTCGCTCAAATAACTCGTGTCGTGCTCCTCGTCAATGACGATGATGCCCACGTTCTCAAGCGGTGCAAAGATGGCCGATCTTGCCCCAACGGCAATGCGTGCTCTTCCGTCACGCAGTCGCCACCATTCGTCAAAGCGCTCTCCTGCGGAAAGGCCGCTGTGCAAAATGGCAACTGTTTCTCCAAAGCGCGTCCGAAGTGCGCCCAGCATCTGCGGTGTGAGTGAAATCTCGGGAACGAGGAAGATGGCCGTCTTCCCGCGCGCCAACGCCCGCTCGATGCAGTTTAAATATATCTCCGTTTTTCCCGATCCCGTGACGCCGTGCAGAAGGACGGTTCCGTCATATTGATCGATGGTTTCAACGGCTTCCTTTTGCGCCTTTGTGAGGGTCAACTGTTTCTTTTCGCCCCAGACCGCACCGTACGGCGTTCTTTCCTTTCGCACCGTTCGAACTTCCACAAATCCCGCACGCTCCAGCGCGGAGACGGCGGAGGCGGAGAAGGTTTCCGTAAGCTCCGCAAGGGGCAACCCGTCTTCGGAGTAAACCGCTTCCAAAACGCCGATCTGAGCAGTAGCATTTTTGCGAATATGCGGCAAAACGTCCTCCAAGGTCAGACCGGAAGACGCATACACAAACTTTCTCGTCAATTTTTTTACGCGTCCTCCCCGCATTTCCGAGGGGATAAAAAGGCGCAGTGCGGGCGCTTTCAGGGAATGATAACGCCGCACGATAAACTCAAACAGTGCCCGATTTTCGGGAACGAGCGCAGGGCAAGAATCCAAACGGCGCAAAACCGTTTTAAGCTTTCCTTCCGCCAAATCGCTCTTTTCTTTCAAGCTGATGACAAAGCCCTCGACCTGCTGTCTTCCAAAAGGAACGAGAACGCGATCGCCAAGACAGATGTCATCGCTCGCAACGTAATCAAACACGCGGTCTACGTCCGAATGAGCAATATCAACAATCACTTCAGCAATCACGCTTTTTTCCTCCGTTTCTTATGCAAAATGCGCGAAAAGAGTTTTCCGGCCTTCGCGCACTTACTGTCTTTCACGGTCTTTTTTTTCGCACGCGAAAAAGACCGACACTTCTTCGGTTTTCCTTATTCCTTCGGGATAATGATCTCACCGTTGTGAACTTCACCTGCAGCAAGCGAAATTGCCTTCATCTCGCCCATGGAAAGTTCACCCGAGCCAAGGCCTGCAGCTTCCTGCTCGATGAGCTGACGTGCGCGCTTGGAAACGCCGCAAACGAGTGCATATCGGCAGCCTGCTTTTTCCGTCAATTTGTCAATAGGGGGCTGATTAATCATAGTTTTCTATCCTCCGAAATTTCCTCTCAGTTTTTCTCTATAATCGCCTGCACACGCGGCAAAGCGCGCTTTGCGTGCAGCTTTTCGACACGAATAATCTCACGAACGCGGTCACAAGCATCTTCAAGATTGTCATTGACCACGACGTAATCATAGTTCACGAACTGCAAGATCTCATCCTTCGCCATTGCGTACCTACGGGCAACCTCTTCGGGCGTTTCCGTTCCACGCACCTCGAGACGGTGAACGAGTTCATCAAGACGGGGCGGCAAAACGAGAATGAGAACAGCATCGCGATACGAGCCCTTTACCTTCAATCCACCCTGAACATCGATCTCCAACAGAACGTCTTTCCCCTCTTTGAGGTTTTTCATCACGTACTCCTTGGGCGTGCCGTACTGTCTGCCAAACACCCCGCAGTACTCCAAAAAGAGGTTGTTTTCAATCATCTCATTGAAAGCTTCCGACGTCTTGAAAAAATAGGATTCGCCTTCTTTTTCTCCCTCACGCGGCGCACGGGTCGTCACCGAAATGGATTCGACGATATCGTCGCGATCCGCAAGGAGTTTGTGCTTCATCGTTCCCTTTCCCACGCCGGACGGGCCGGAAAGGACGATGAGCAAGCCGTCATTGTTCGTCATTGTTCTCCTCCTCGTTCAAGCGAAGGCCGATCGTCTCTGTCTGCAAGCCGCAGAGGATCACGTGTCCGCTGTCCATCATCAAAATTGCGCGCGTCTTTCTTCCGCAAGACGCATCCACAAGCTTGTGATTGTCGCGCGCCTCGCTGATCAAACGCTTGCTGGGCAACGAATCCGGGCCGATCACCGAAATGACTCGGTCTGCGTTGACCATATTGTTAAAACCGATGCTGATAAATCGCTTTGCCATGGGTCCCTCTCTTATTCAACGTTCTGCACCTGTTCGCGGATCTTCTCCACTTCTGCCTTCATTGCAAGCCCAAGGTTCGTCAGATCAAGGTCGTTTGACTTCGAACAAATGGTGTTCGTTTCACGGTGAAGCTCCTGCACAATAAAGTCAAGTTTACGACCGATTGCCTCGTTGCTCTCGAACAGCTTTCTCACCTGCGAAATATGAGATGCAAGACGCGTCATCTCCTCGTCGATGTTTGCCTTATCCGCAAAGAATGCAACTTCGTTCAAAAGTCTCGCTTCGTCAAAATTGACGTTTTCAAGAACCTCACGCATACGAAGTTCCAATTTCTCGCGATAAGAAGACACGACGATCGGCGCACGCTCACGCACCTTTCCAAGAAGTTCTTCCAAAACGTCCAGACGGGCAACGAGGTCGTCTTTCAGCTTTTTCCCCTCCACGAGGCGCATTGCATCCATCATCTTTGCAGCATCGATCGCAGCAGAGCGCATCATCTCTGCAAGCGCATCCACGTCGTCTTCCTCGACTTCCGAGCGAACGAGCTCAGGAATGCGAAGGATGGCCGCCGTTGTGAGATCATCCTGCACGCCGAGCTCCTCATTGAGGCGCTTTGCCGCAGAAACGTATGCCTCAGCAAGATTTAAATCAAGCGTGATGCTCTTTTTTTGTTCGCGCTTGTCGACGTAGGACACGAATGCATCCACACGGCCGCGCACAACGTGCTCCTGCAAGCCTTTTCTCAAAACGTCTTCGGCAAAGATCAGATTCTTCGGCAGTTTACAATTTAAATCAAAAAAACGATGGTTGACAGACTTAATCTCGACCGTCAGTTCGCGATCGTCAGAGATTGCAGTCGCCTTACCATATCCCGTCATACTTTTCATCTCGTTTCTCCCCTTTCGGATTGGAAATCCTTACATTTCAGTATACCACGAATTTTCTCTCGAATCAAACTAAATCACAGCATTTTAAGAAATTGTTCTTCCTCTAAAATGCGAATGCCGAGTTTCTTTGCCTTTGCAAGTTTACTTCCTGCATCCGCCCCCACGACAAGCAAGGTCGTTGCGCTCGTCACGGAAGATTGGATCTCCCCACCGCGCGCCTCGATAAGCTTTGCCGCCTCGCTTCGTTTAAGGGTGCTGAGCGTTCCCGTGAGAACCACTTTTTCACCTGCAAAAACGCCTTCCAAAACGCGCTCTTCTTCTTTCTCGATCACAACGCCGCGCTCAAAGAGCAACTTGATGTTCGCCTGCGCTTTTTCATCCGCAAAGTACGCAACGACCCCTTCTGCGATGATATCGCCCACATCGTCAATGCCGACAAGCTCTTCAAACTTTGCCTCTTTCAGCGCTTCAAACGAGCCAAAATGCTTTGCAAAATCCTTTGCCATCTTCGCCCCGACGTTGGGAATTCCCAACGCAAAAATGAAGGATGAAAGGGTCGGATGTTTGCTCTTTTCAATGCTCTTGACGAGATTCTCCGCCTTCTTTTCCTGGAAACCCTCAAGCGTGAGGAGTTGCTCTTTTGTCAACGTGTATAAATCCGCAGGAATGTGAACGCCGCACTCCTCAAACAGCTGTTTTGCGGTCATTTCGGAAAAGCCTTCGACGTTCATTGCATCTTTCCCTGCAAAGTGAGAAAGAGTTCCGACGATCTGCGGAGGGCATCCCTCCGCATTGGGGCAAAACAAATTCGCTCCGATTTCCAAAAGAACTGTTCCGCACTCCGGACAGACGGTCGGTTTTTCGACCTCCTTCGCCCCGTCATAGACTTCCGCAACACCCAAGACCTCGGGAATAACGTCATTTGAGCGGCGCACAAAAACGCGCGCGGGCATGCGGATTTGTTTTCGTTCAATGTCACTATAGTTGTTGAGCGTCGCCTTTCGGACGGTCGCACCCGCAAGTTCAACGGGATCCAAAATTGCAAGCGGCGTGAGTTTTCCCGTTCTTCCGACCTGCCATCTGACTTCCAAAAGGTCGGTGCTCTCCTCCTCTGCGGCGAACTTGAATGCAATCGCCCAGCGCGGAAATTTCTCGGTGTACCCAAGCTGTTCACGTACGGAGAAATCGTCAATTTTGATGACCGCTCCATCAATTAACAAGTCAAGCGTCGAGCGCTCTTCTGCAATTGCGGAAAGCGCAGGCAAAATCTCTTCAACGCTGTCAAAAGTTTTGAAGAACGGACAGACCTTGAATCGGTTTTCGCGCAAAAAGTTCATCACATCCTGCTGGGAATTAACGACCCCTTCTTCGTCGATATAATTGACCGAGTAGAAGAGAATTTCAACGCCTCGGGACGCCGTCACTTTTGGATCCAAATTGCGAACAGCCCCTGCAACTGCATTTCTCGCGTTCTTCAACGGCTCTTTTGCCGTTTCGTTATACTTTTCCAAGACCGAAAGTCGGATGATACATTCACCTGCAACTTCTACCGTCCCACGGAAGGGAATCTCAAGCGGTACGGAGCGCACGGTCAGAATCTGCGCAGTGACGTCTTCACCAACCGACCCGTTTCCGCGCGTCGTTGCGCGAACAAACTTGCCGTTTTCATACGTCAAGCACATCTGCAAGCCATCCAACTTATATTCCAACGTATACCGAACGGGCACATCAAACGCTTTCTTAACGCGTGCTTCCCATTCAAGCAAGGCATCGAAAGACTGCGCCTTGTCCAAGGAATAAAGCGGATTTCTGTGGCGATACTTTTGGAAGCCTTTCAAGGGCTCGCCGCCCACTCTTCGCGTGGGAGAATCCTGTCGAACGATTCCCGTTTCCTTTTCCAAAGCAACAAGCTCGTCATACTTCCTGTCGTACTCCGCGTCGGACACGATGGGCGCGTCCAAAACATAGTACCGATAAGCGTACTCATTCAAAAGCTCGATCAGCTCTGTCATTCTGTCTGCCATAAAACCTCCAAAACGGACTTAATCGTCCGAAAGCACCGAAAGAGGTGCAAACTTCAAGGAGAGAGATTTAATTCCTACTCCCTGGAAAGCGACGTCCACCGTGTCCCCCTTGACGCCGATGATCGTTCCCACGCCAAACTTCGCGTGCTTCACCTTGACGCCAATGCGGAAGCGCGTTGCATCCACACTCTGTTCCTTCTTCTCTGCAGGTTTTTGCAACCCCGCACCACCGCGGAAATCGTTTTCATAGAAGGAGGTTTTTCCAATGCGAGCCTCGAAGTACGCATTCGGGCGCTCACGGATCTCCTCTTTCTTCGCAAGCCCCAAAAGATCGGAAAGCTCGTTTAAGAAGCGGGATTGAACGCTCGACTGACGGCTGCCGTACAGATATCGATCGGACGTACGCGTCATATAGAGTCGTTCTTCCGCACGCGTGATCGCAACGTAACACAAGCGGCGTTCCTCTTCCATCTCGCGCTCGCCCGAATCCATTCGCATGATGGGAAAGACCTTTTCCTCAAGGCCCACAATGAACACCGCCTTAAATTCCAAGCCCTTCACGGCGTGAATGGTGGCAAGCGTGACGTAATCCCCCGTTTCATCGAGAGCGTCAATGTCTTGCATCAACGTCACAGACTCGAGGTACTCCGTCAAAGTCGCCCCTGCATTTTTCTTTGTAAAGTCCTCGACCGACTGCAAAAACTCAAAGATATTCTGTTTTCGGTTGAGGTTTTCCTCGCTCGGTTCTGCATAACTTGACAGGAAATCCGTTTCCGCAATGACAAACGAAACAAAATCGTCAGGCGAACGGAACTCACTCTCTTCCATCAGGCGGAGAAGCAGTTCACGGAAAGCCTCCAATTTCGTCTTCGTTGCACCGCGAAACTCATAAGAATCGAGCTCGACCAGGATCTCAAAGACGGTGGTTTTGTTCTCGTTTGCAAGCTCGGTCAAGCGGCGAACCGTGGTAAGACCGATGCCACGCTTCGGAACATTGATAACGCGTAAAATAGACTCGCTGTCCCGCGGGTTCGCAACCGCGCGAAGATATGCGACGATGTCCTTGATCTCCTTGCGTTCAAAGAACTTCAGTCCGCCAAAGACCATATGCGGCACGTTATACTTCAAAAACTCCTGCTCGAACGAACGGGAAAGTGCGTTCAAGCGCATCAAAACGGCGATGTCGCCATAGCGGTATCCCGAATAGGTCACCAAACTTCGGATGGTCTGCGCGACGTACGACGCCTCTGCTGTTTCATCCTTTGCGGTGTAAACCTCGGTGCGAACGCCCGTGTCGTTCTCCGTCCAGAGGTTCTTTTTCACGCGTTGACGGTTGTTTCCGATGATCGCATTTGCAAGCTCCAGAATCTTCTTGGAAGATCGGTAATTTTGTTCCAGCTTGTGCACCTTCGCATTTGGAAAGCTCTTCTGAAAGGACAAAATGTTGTTGATGTCTGCGCCGCGCCAGCTATAAATGCTCTGATCGTCATCGCCGAC
>JAZNLR010000026.1:0-8965 GCA_045579195.1 Clostridia bacterium
CGCCATGGCATTGCAAGGGAAGGGTTGTTTGGCTGTTTCCAAAACTGCAAACGTTTTGCAGTCAACGAGGGAAATTTCATCGTAATTTCCGTCTTTGTCTTGGCAATGCGTGACAAGAAAAGCGTTCAGTTTTGGAACAAACGTGACGTTGTTTGAGTGATCGAGAAGAAGAGGTTCGGATTGACGAACGATCGTTCCGTCTTTGTCAATCACGGCCAAAATGGTTTCCTCGATTCCGCTTGATGGTTGAAACAACAATGCAGCGAAAAAGTGCGTTCCGTCGAAGTATCCACCCTGCATCTGGCGAAATGCGCGGTCTTCAAGGCGGAAGTGGAAGACGGGCTCCAATGTTCCGACGTATTCTTCATCTTCCGAAAACGCAAGGGAGATTCCGTCCTGAGCGCGTGGTCGTACGTTTCCACAACCCAAAGGGGAGGAGAAGACGACAAGAAAGATGAGAAAAGTGAGAAGGAATCTTTTCATAGATCGGATTGTTTCAGCAGAGGATTTGATGCGGAGAAGATTCTCGTTTCGCCATTTTTTACCTTGCTGATGAAATCAGGAACGTCTGAAATCGGGGTTTCTGTTTCGATTCCAAACAGGTGCTTTGCAAGCTCACCCACATGGTTGTCCGTTCCGGCAAGCTTATATTTTCCGTACTTTGTGGCGTAAAGGTCGGCCATTTCATTTTCAATGTCTGAAATTCCACCATTGAAGATTTCGATCGCCTGGACACAGGAGTAGAGGCGAACGTGGTCGATCCATCTTGCGGTGCGGAAGGGATGCGCCTGAGCGATGAATGCACCGTGTTCGATCATAAAGGGGAGTTGTTCGCTCTTTTTCATCCCCATAATTTCGGAATGCGAGAGCCACCAGTCCTTTTCAAGACCGAACACGAGAAAGTCTGTTCCGAAATATGACAGCTCAACTCCGCAAAAGACGCGAAGACCGAGTTCTTTTCCGATTTTTACGCCATCCTCGAAATCGGAGAAGTAATATCGAACCTTTTCCTCATATGGGAGACTGTGGTCGACGTTGATGTTTCCGTCAAGAAAATGGTTTGTGATGAAAACGCCGTCGTAATTGAGCTTTTTATAAAAAGTCAACGTCTCCCGAACGCTTTTGATGGCGCAGAGGCTGACCGGTGACGTGTGAAGATGCATTTCGTATCGAAACATATTGCCCTCTTATTTTGCTTGTGAAAGCGCGACAAGACAGTCTTGAACGCTGTCTACCGCGAGGATAATTGCAGCGATGATGATGACTGCGTAAATTAAAAAAACAACGCCTTCACTCTTGACGTCCTCCCAGTAGATCTTGCAGGCAAGGCGGAAGGAGACCGAAAGATTGCCGAAGAAATCCTTCAGGCGATCGACCATCGCGGAAAACGGTTCTCGGTAAACGCCCGAAACGGCGCACGCGAGGTATAAAATGCAACCCATTCCAAGCCCGAGTGCCCGTGCGGATGCCCAGTTGAGTTCATCGGAAAAGTTCTGGAAGCGTTTAATGCATAAATAGAAGATCACCGTGAAAACGATGGGGAAGACCACCATCAGAAATGCGATGACCGGAACGCCGCGATATGGGGAATGTTGTTTGCCTTCGTCTTTCATGAAATACCCCGAAAAGTTATTCTTAAATCATATTATATCACAAGTTTTAAAAAAAGCAAAATTTAGAGTGGAAATATTCAAAACATTGCTTGACAAAGTGTATGGTTTTATGGTAAAAATGTAGTGAATAAATAGAACGAGTTCAATTGAACGCGGAGGGCTTGTGGCAAGCAGTGGCAGAAGAAGAAAGGAAGATGAAGTAAGCAAAGAGACCATTTTGAAAGTGGCAATGCGCCGATTCTTGGAAAACGGATATTCCTCGACAACGGTGCGCGACATCGCAAACGACGTTGGCGTTGTTCAGTCTGCAATTATTGCGCGATTTGGAAGCAAGGTCGGCATCCTCGCAGAAGGGGTCAGCGATATGATCAATATGGAATTCCGCATTGCGGAAGAGTTGATCAATGGCTTGACAGATGACATTCTTTTGCTGTTCGCGGTGGAGCGCGTTTTCCAACTCTATATGGCGGAAATGAATGAGAATGTTCGCGAGCTTTACCACGTTTATTACTCCACGCCCGAAGTGAGCGCTATCTTATATGACATCGTCACGACACGCTTGATGCATATCTTTGCAGGACACCTTCCCAAGTTGAAAAAGAAGGATTTTTACGTTCTTGAACTTGCTTCAAGCGGCGTCATTCAGAACTTTATGAAGGTTCCGTGCAGTGAGGAGATGACGATGGAGATGAAGGTGAAAGCCTGCCTTGATGCGACGGCGCGGATCTATGAGATCCCCAAGAAAAAGCAGGAAGAGGCGTTTTTGCTTATCAAAAGGATCGATTTTGCCAGAGCGGCGGAAGAGACTATTCGCAGAATCGGTCGCTCCTTGGAATAATTCGAAGCTTTGCATTTTTAAGCGATAGAGAGAACTTTATTTCTCTCTATTTTTTTTTGCAAACATGAGATGTGGCTTGCTTATCGCTCTAATTTATGGTATCCTTGAAGGGGAAAAGAGCAACGGCATTTTGGAGGAATCTCGATAGTGAACAAACCGAACATTGTTATCATTTATGCAGATGACTTGGGGTATGGTGACCTGGGGTGTTATGGGGGCGTGGGTGTCAAAACGCCGAACGTTGATCGTCTTGCGGAAGAGGGGCTGCGCTTTACGGATGCGTATTCAACCTCGCCTGTGTGTACGCCAGCGCGCTACTCGTTGATGACGGGGCTCTATCCTTCGAGAAGAGACGGAGTGCACATTCTCCCGGGGGATGCAAAGTGCATCATAGACCCCGAAGTCTTGACCCTTCCTTCGATGTTGCGAGACAATGGCTATCGAACGGGTGTTGTTGGGAAATGGCATCTCGGGTTAAGTGACGGAGAGATGCCCATCAATTGGAATATGCCTGTGAGCCATACGCCTTTGGACGTCGGATTTGACGAATGTTTGATCTTTCCCGCAACGGCAGATCGTGTTCCGTGTGTTTACTTCGACGGCAGAAACGTTCTCAATCTTGATCCGAACGATCCCATTGAGGTTTCATATGATGCAGGGGAAAATCCGTTCCCTGAAGTTCCGACGGGCAAGGATAACCCCGAACTTTTAAAAATGCACGCTTCCCATGGGCACGATTTTACGATCGTCAACGGAGTGGGCAGAATTGGATATATGCGCGGTGGAAAATCGGCACTTTGGAGGGATGAGGATCTTGCTGAAACCTTCTTAAATCGTGCGAAAGAATTCATTTCCGAACATAAGGAGAAGCCATTCTTCCTCTATTATGCTGTGCATCAACCCCATGTCCCGCGCATCCCAAATCCGCGCTTTGCAGGAGCAACGGGCTTAGGTCCCCGTGGTGACGTCATCGCAGAGATGGATTGGTGTGTTGGAGAACTCCTTGCGCACTTGAAAGAAAACGGACTTGAGGAAAACACGATCATTATTCTGTCGAGCGATAATGGTCCGGTTCTGGATGATGGCTATCGCGATCAGGCCGTAGAACTGACAGGAGATCATCGTCCGGCAGGACCTCTGCGAGGCGGGAAGTACAGTAAGTTTGAGGGTGGAATTCGGATCCCGTTCATCGTCAAGTGGCCAAAAGAAGTCGTTCCGGGAATAAGTTGTGCGACCATCAGTCAAGTGGATCTTCTGGCAAGCTTTTCCTCAATGCTTGGAATAGAGATCTCAGAAAAGAAGGACAGCCTCGATCTCTTTGCTTCGCTCATCGGGAAGGATTTGATCGGGCGAAAAGAAGTCTACGCAGAAGGGCAGATGGGGGGATCTGTGCTGCGTGAAGGCAAGTGGCTGTACATTGAGCCAAAGAGTGGACCTGCTGTTCTGAAGGATACGGGAATTGAAACCGCGGCATCTTCGGAGCCCCAGCTTTACAACTTGGAAAACGATATCGGAGAAACGTGTAATCTTGCGGCAGAACACCCTGAAAGAATTGCAAAAATGCAAGCGCGTTTGGAAGAAATTCGCAATGCTCTGTGCGTAAAGAAATAAAGTGATCTTATGAAATCAAAAGTTTGCAGACCGCAACAGTGTTATGACTGAAATAAGGTCGTAAAGATGCCGAAAAAGAACGCTTGATGAAAGCTTTTTTGAAAGGAGGAAAACAATGTTATACGATTTCACATATTACAACCCGACCAGAATCCACTTCGGAAAGGATTCTCTCAAAGAACTTCCCAAAGAGCTCGAGAAGTACGGAAAGAACGTCTTGCTTCTTTATGGCAAGAGTTCGATCAAGAAAATTGGGCTTTATGACAAAGTGATCGCGACGTTGAAAGGTTGCAAAAAGAACGTCGTTGAACTTGCGGGAATCAAACCAAATCCCTCTTACGCACAGGTGTTGGAGGGCGCAAGATTGGTTCTCGAAAACAGCGTTGACCTAATTTTGGCGGTGGGCGGCGGCTCGACCATTGACTGTGCAAAGGCAATTTCCGTTGCGGCATATGAAAAGGAAGATCCGTGGCAGAAGTACTGGATGGAAGGCAAAGAAGTCGATCACGTTCCCGTTCCCGTCGGAACCATTCTCACGATGGCGGGAACAGCTTCTGAGATGAACGGCGGAAGCGTCATCACCAACGAAGCGGTCACCGTCAAGCACGGTCGTGTCTTTGGCCCGGAAGTCTACCCGAAGTTCTCCATTTTGAACCCCGAACTCACGTTTACCGTTCCAAAGATCCAGATGGTGAGCGGCGTGTTTGACGTGATGTCGCACCTGATGGAACAGTACTTTTCGGGCAACGATGACAACGTGACCGATTACCTCATTGAAGGGGTGATGAAGTCATTGATTCAAAGCGCGCGGATTGCCGTTGAAAACCCCGAGGATTACGAGGCGCGAAGCAACATCATGTGGTGCGCAACGCTTGGCTTAAACACGGTCACGGGGCTCTCCAAGACGCAGGATTGGGAGGTCCACAACATCGAACATCAGCTGGGCGCTTACACGGACTGTCCGCACGGGCTTGGGCTCGCCGTGATCTCTATGCCGTACTACCGCTATATCTATCGCGAAGGCATCCATCAGTTCGTTCGCTTTGCAAAGAACGTTTGGAACGTTAACCCGGAAGGAAAGACGGAAGATGAAATCGCGCTTGAGGGAATCGCAGCGCTTGAAAATTTCGCAAAAGAACTTGGAATTCCACTTACCCTTCGTGAACTTGGCGCAACGGAGGAGATGCTTGCAAAGATCGCAGAGTCGGCATTTGAAGGCGGCGGATACCGTCACATGACGCACGAAGATATTTTGAACGTTCTCAAGGCTTGTTATTGAGTCTTTCACTTTGGAACAAACAAATTGCTGACGCGTTAAAAACGGCATCGCATTGCATGGAGGAAGAAAGATATGATGAAACCGAATGTTTTATTTTTGTTTGCGGATCAATTTCGATTTGATGCAATCAGAGAAAACGGAAACGAGGTCGTTAAAACGCCGAATCTTGACCGATTGGTGAGAGAGGGTGTAAGCTTCACAAAGGCGTACACGCCCGCTCCCATCTGTGTTGCCGCGCGGTGCAGCATGCATTACGGGCAATATCCCATCCGCACGGATTGCTACGAAAACACGCCGATGCCGACGGATGATCGTGTGTCGTACGTCGAGGCGCTCACGCGTGGCGGATACCGCACGCACGGAATCGGGAAATGTCACTTTTTGCCCGATTCTTATGCGTTGCGCGGATTTGAAAGCAGACAATATCAGGAAGAGCTTGGTTTTAAAGATATGTCCCGTGAGGACTATTTGAATGACCTTATCAAAAACGGCTTTGATTACGCAATCGAACCGCACGGAACGAGAAGCGAGATGTACTACATCCCTCAGCCTTCCCGTATGCCGCAGCGCTTGCATCCGACGCAATGGATCGGAGATCAAAGCGTGAAATTTTTGGAAGAGGTGGACAAGGAAAGACCGTGGTACCTTTTCTCCAGCTTTATTCATCCGCATCCGCCCTTTGCTCCACCATCCCCATGGCATAAACTTTACCGCAGCGAAAATATGCCTTTGCCGTATCTCCCGGAAGGGTACGAGGCGCTGCAGACCTTTAACAACACGATCAGCAACCGATCGAAATATAAAAACCGCGGAACGGACGAGCATTTGCTCAGAACGCTCAAGGCATACTATTACGCATGCGTTTCCTTCGTGGACTATCAAGTGGGCAGAATTTTGGATGCACTTGAGAGAACGGGGCAGAAAGAGAACACTGTCATCATTTTTGCGTCGGACCACGGTGAGTTCCTGGGGGATTACGGAACGTTTGGAAAACGCACGATGCACGATCCCTCCACGCACATTCCGCTCATCATTTCGGGCGGCGGATTTGAAGGGGGAAAACAATGTGACGTTCCCGTTTCTCTTGTGGACATCGCGCCGACCTTGCTTGAACTCTGTGACGTCGACGGATCGGATATGAAGCTGGACGGCGTTTCCCTCGTGGATGTGTATCGCGGAAAGACAGATCGCCGAGGCGTTTATTCTTTCATCTCTGCAAAGAAGATCTTTAGAAATCTGTACTTCGGGCAGAAGATGTTTGAGGACTTGCCAACCGAAGATGCACGCAACTTTGCATCGATGACCATGATGTATGTCGAGAAGGACTTGAAGTACTGTTATAGCGCGGCGGACGACAAGGAGCTTTTGTTTGATCACGCAATCGATCCGAAAGAGAGCAAGAATTTTGCGTTTGAGGCAGATCATCAAACAGAGCTTTCGCGCATGAGAAAAGAGCTGATCTCCTTCTTGAAGGAGAGAGGGAAAACCGACTTGATCGATGGCGATCAGTTCAAAGCCATTTGGAGGGTTTGCTTCCCTGAGGATCAGGATCGGGGATTGATGCACCTTGATTTCCATCCGGAATACTTTGACTATTCTGCTTTGGAAGGGTATCTTGACAAATAATAGGAAAAAAGAGGACACCCTAGTTGTGGCGTACTCTAAAGGACAGAACAATAAGATATGAAAACATCCGTAGCTTTTAAAAAGCACGGGTGTTCTTAATATTCTCTTTCTTTGTGAGTCAAGTTGTGCTATAATACAACTGACCGATAAATAAGAATTTGACGAGGTAATCAATATGAACATTGAATATAAAGACATTCATGATTTTGAGTGTGAGGATTTGGAAAGGTTGTTTCTTTCGGTTGAATGGTCATCAGGACATTTTCCCGATAAGCTTGCAATTGCAATGAAAAATTTTAATACAGTATATTCTGCTTGGGATGGAACTAAGCTTGTTGGAATGATATGTGTTATGGATGATGGAATAATGAATGCCTATGTTCATTATCTTCTTGTTGACCCTGATTATCACGGAAAAACAATCGGCAGAACACTTGTAAACAAGGTTAAAGAAAAATATAAAGATTACTTAAGAATTGTTGTCGTTGCTTATGATGATGAAATGCATTTTTATGAGGCGTGCGGTTTTGAAAAGAGTAAAAATGCTTCTCCTATGTTTATAACTTCCTTGTGGACGTGATTCAAACAAATTCCAATAGGTCGAACAGTTAGGAAAATAAGAATTTGACGGAGATACAATATGAAGCTGAAGAACATTTTGATCGTTGTTAAAGATATAGAAAAATCGAGAAAATTCTATCAAGACTTGTTTGGAATAGAATTAGTGCTTGACAACGATGGCAATATGATTTTAACAGAAGGACTTGTCCTTCAAGACGAGAAAATATGGAAATCTTTTTTAGATAGGGATATTGTTCCCCAAAATAACGCTTGCGAACTGTATTTTGAAGAACAGGATATTGAGTCTTTTATTGAAAAATTGGAAAGACTATACCCCTCTATTGAATATGTAAACCGTCTTATGACACATAGCTGGGGACAACGGGTAATCCGCTTCTACGACTTGGATGGCAATTTAATAGAAGTGGGAACACCAATGTAATCAACAAATTCCAATTTGACAAAGGAGGGATAGAATTGAAAAGAACTATTCGTGATAATATTAACCCACCATACTCTTTACACGATATGAATGTAATTTCATTTGAGGTTACTGATAATGATATTATTATGAAAACGCAATCGGGTATGGTTGAGACCACTGCCCCTTACAGACAACTTGACGGATACATTGAGTTCCACAATGTTCAATGGGATTTTAGTTATGTGTATCTGCTTGGTGTTACAGGTAATATAGGCACATTCACAGGCGAAAAGTTGTCTTTGAAAGACTTCATTGAAAGATATAAACAGTTTGGTTTCTCCATTGTGGACGAAACCTATGGCTACAACATGACAAAATACTGTGGTTATCTTTTGGCTAATCGACAGCATTGTGAATGTATTGTTGAGATATACCATGAGGGAGATATGGTATTTGTTACAGAGGATTGACCAATTCCAATTTGACAAAGGAGTGTGATGGAATGAAAAAAGTATTACTCAGTCACGATGGCAAAATGAAAATGTATCTCGTCCCCGATGAAGTTGCGGATAACTTAAAAAAATATTGTATGGATTTTGGCTTCGATTGGCTAATGAATGACCCCAACGCACAAAAACTTCGTGTTACCACACCAAGCGGAGAGATTGGTTATATGTTTGGCGCACAGGACTTTATAGACTACTTGAATGACTTTATATTTCCAAGCCAAAAATCCACATTAGTTGCCGAAATGGATTTTTATGATTATGAAATCCCGGAGGAATACAAGGATATTCCGTGGTTCAATTTTTAAGAAACAAATAAAAAGAATGGGAGGATATTATGCGTAAGTGCGTTAGATGCAATATAGCAATGGTTGAAAATTGCGGTATTAAAGTAAAAGGTGCAGCCTATGGGTTGGTATTAACTGATGACGAAAACAAATGGTGGGGTGGAAGAATGGAGCAGCCTAAAGTAGCTATCTGCCCTAATTGCGGAGAAGTTTCGATATA